>CALMKR010000001.1 GCA_937867625.1 uncultured bacterium
CTTCACCACAAATCAATCAGACCCTGTCCTCACGGTAACCGGTGACGTTTTTGTGGCGAGCGCCTCGACCTTAAGCCTCAGTGATACCGCAACCACGACCATTGCAGGCAGTATTGATAATAATGGTACGGTGCTCGCTAATAGTGGTGTAGTTACTTTTACCGGTAGTGGTACACACTCAATTGCGTTAGGAAATTCATCACTGGCTACTACTCGGATCAATGGTACAGGCTCGTTTACGGTAACAGAATCAGCAACATCTACAGTGAGTCTTGTTCTCCAAAACCACACTCTCTTTAGCGTGGCGACGGGCACCACATTGGCCTTGGCTGGTACTTTTGAAAACCAACTTGGTGGTGCAGCGACTGATTTCCCGGGCACCTTGTACTTCTTTGGTGGTGGCAACATTTCAGTAAACCAAAAAACAACAAGTGACACATATAGTACTTTGACAGTGGCGGCTGACACCCGTATCCGTCTCTGGAACAGTAGTGCTAGTACCTACAACGCCCTTGGTGGTATCTATTCACAAGATCACAACAGCACAAATGGCCTTTTGCACATTTATGGTAATTTCACTGAAACTACAGCCTCTGACTATTGGAGTTACGCCACTGATTTTGACGGTACTTCGCTTGGTGGTAGTGAACGAGCGGTAACGGTTGCACTCGCTTCGAGTGCTCGGTACAACCTACTCGGCGGTAGTTTGTCAGTTATTGGTGCAGCTGGTGCTTCCACCTCAGTTACCAATCAAGGAGCTGGCACATACGATATTATTATTGGTGGTAATGGTACTACTGACTGGAATTATGCTACTGTGCGTAATGCATCTTCAAGTGGAGTCGTCTTCACGGGAACTCCAACGGTAACTGATTTCTCGCGAGTTGATATTGAAGTAGGGGCAAATAGTGGAACTGGTATCACTGTTGGTGGTACGGTACTTAACAGTAATCCGGCAAAGAACTTTACGAGCAATGTCTTTGCGACCTCAACTGGTGTCAGTAGTGCCACCAACGTGACCGCCACTGGCACTGCTGTTAGTTCGTGGCGCTTCACCAACCATGAAGGTGTTATTGCTGGGGAAGCGTATGATAGTGACCCAGCTGGTGACCCAGGTTACATTGTGTGGGATGACTCTGCTGCACTGATTACTGTATCGGGTAATGTGTATAGTGATGAAGGTGTGACAGTCTCCACAGTTTGTGACGGCGTCACAAATAACATTCTCTTACGAGTGGCCGGACTTACGACTTATACTGCTGCATGTGATGCTGGTACAGGGGCCTATAGCATAAGCAACGTTGCTTTTAGTCCAGCCGACACACTGACGGTATATATTGACAACAATATCCGTAAAGCAGTCACTGTTAGTGCAGATCCAATCTCTTCGATTAGCAACATGCATCTGTATGAAAATCGGGTGATTGTGCGACACGAAAACACTAGTCCGCTTTCAATTGCGGATATGGCTGCTTGGGATAGTTCAGATGATGGCGATATTCTTTTCACAGCGGTTGATGCTGGTACTGACACGTTGACACTGCCGGCTGACCAAAAATTGCTGATTTGGTCAAGTAAAACCTTTGCACCAAACGGTAACGTTACCCTCAGTGGTGGTGGTAGTGGCGGTGCCCAGGATGGTACGCTTGAAGCTCAGGCTAATGCTGTATGGCGCGCTCAAGGTACTGAAACGCACAGTATTGCCGGTAGTGCCATCTTCGGTGCTGGGGCAGTCTTTACAGCTGGACAATCTACAACTACATTCACTTCAACGGTAGCTGGTCGCACCATTGATACAAATGGTGGTGCCTTCTATAATATTGCGTTTACCGGTAGTGGTACGTGGACAGTGACTGATACAGCGTTTACTTCCACTCGTTCGTTAGCGCAAAGTGCTGGTACGCTTACATTTGGTAGTGGTACAACCACTATTGGCGGATCATTCAATGCAACTGGTGGTAGCTTCAGTATGCCAGGTACTGGTTTGGCATTTGTCAGTTCTTCAACTGGAAATATTGTGCGCTTTGATGATTCAGTCGTACCTGATTTATACTTTACCGGAGCTGGTGGTGCATGGAATATGACTGATACCAATGCTACCACAACGGGCAGTTTCATCATTAGTAATACGGGAACCGTGACCCTGCCAAGTGGTAATTTAGGAGTTGGTGGTTCATTTACAAATGCTAGTGGTACGGTGACTCATAATACTTCAGATCTATATATGACCAGTGCCGGCGCCGCATCAATTACTGCCCGAGGCTCTGATCTCTTTGCGTTGCGAAAGATTGGTACGGGTACAGTCACTATCACTGATACTTCAGCTACCTTCCGAGATGATGTTGCGGTCGTTGCTGGTACGTTCGTCTCGGCGACCAACACACTTTCAGTGGGCGGATCATTGATGGTCACTGGTGGATTGTTTAGTCATGCGAGCGGCACTGTACTCTTTAATGCTACGGCTAGTGGAAAGACAATTAATGCCAGCACGAGTCCATTTTATGATGTGCAATTTGCCAGTGCTTCTGGCGGTTGGACTTGGCAGGGTAACGCCACAACCACAAATAACCTCACTCTCACAACAGCTTCATCATTCGTCAAAGAATCAGGTACAACATTGGTTGTTGGCGGGGTATTCACTAACCTCGTCGGAGGTGGTGCTACTACCTGGACTAACACCGTTCTAGATCTAGCTGGCAGTTCACCGTACACCGTTAATACCAAAACAGTTGGTGGCGATGATTATGCTACGGTAAGTATTTCCAGTGCAGATCTTCGCTTGTGGAATAGTACTGTGGCGACAACTACAGCTGGTAGTGGTGCCTCGTTGTATTCACAAGATCATGCCGCAGTTGATGGTGCGCTTAACATCTACGGAGACTTTACTGTTGCTACCTCAAGTGAATACTGGTCATACAGTACGGATTTTGACGGTGCAACTCTTACAGGTGGTAGTCAGCGTGCCGTAACGGTGTCAATAGCGAACAATAGTACCACCACCGTAGAAAGTGGCAGTCTCGCTATTTTGGGTGCCGCATCTGCAACAACTACCATTGGTATTATCAGTACTGGTACTCACGCCTTCAGTGTGACCGGAGGTACTTTTAATGCTCAGTATTACCGCTTTAACGCACTCAACAGTACCGGCCTGAGCTTTAGTAGTGCACCAACTATTACAAATTTGAGTAATGGTTACTACAGTTTAGCGGTTAATGGCGGTACGTTATTGCAGGTTACCGACGCAGCTCTCAATGCAAATGCTTCAAAAGTCTTTTCAGCCGTTGGCTTTAATGCTCAAGGTGGTTGGAACGGTACGAACACAGCGTTGGTAGGTAGTACCAGTAACGCTTGGCGCTTTAGTGGTAGTTACGGCACCATTGGTGGTGAGGCTTTTGACAGCGATGGACTTGATGCTTGTGGAGCGATTCGCTTTGATGATAGTGCATGTCTGTTGACTTCACAGACCAGTTTCCGTTGGCGTGCTGATGATGGGGGAGAAGGTGCTCCCGACAGTGAGTGGTTTGACCTCGCTTGGAGTTATCGCGAACGTGTACGTGTCGAAAACACTACAGCCACTACTTTTGCCACCACTACAGTTCGAGTGACTGTTCCGTACGATGGTTCTATGCAGTCTGATTTCGACGACCTACGTTTTACGAGTGATGATGGTGTGACACCACTTGATTTTTGGGTAGATCGATACACTGCTAGTACCGAAGCTGTAGTGTGGGTTGAAGTACCAAGTCTTGAAGCGAGTACCTATACCAATCTCTTTATGTACTTTGGTAATGCTAGTTCAACCAGTTCAAGTTCGGCCGCCAATACTTTCCTCTTCAGTGATGACTTTGAGGACAACAATATCAGTGAGTACAGTGGGGACACGTCTCTATTCCAAACTGATACCAGTCCAGTATACGGAGGTACGTACGCACTGGAAGCCCAAAACAAATCTGGACGTACCACTGACGGTATCTTCCGAACCGGTAGTTTGACAGCACAGGGTCAAGTCATTCGCTACCGTCAGTATATTGATACGACAGCTGGTTCTGCTGATGAAGGTTGTGTGCTCTTTGGAGTTCAGACACCTGGCACTTCAAATAACAACTATGCTGTTTGTCTTGAGCTCTTTGGAACCGATCGTCTTTCACTCTCGAAGAATGTGAGCGATAACGATGTGTCTGGTACGCGCTTGGCCTCAACAACCGTTACATATACCACTGGTTGGTATCTCGTTGAGATAGACTGGCAGACCAGTAATCGTATTGATGTACACCTTTACAACCCATCAGGTACCATTGTTGCTAGTACCACAGCAACCGATAGTACGTATACAAGTGGCGGAATGGGCTTCACCTTCTGGGTGCAAAACGGCGCTTGGGATAGCTATCATGTCAGCGATAGTGCACCAATTAATCCGCCGGTGGTTTTTGGGGCAAAACAATCACCTGGTGGTGCGACGTGGATTGCAGCCGAGAATAGTCTTGGTAGTGGTCTACCAAGTAGTACACGACGACTTCGTATCGGTATTGAAAACACAGGGCTGACAATCACTGGCCAAACCTACCGATTACAGTATGCTGCTAAAGGAGTGGCACCAAGTTGTGAGGCGGTTTCAAGTGGTAGTTTTGCCGCTGTGCCAAATCAAGCGTCATGTGGGTCGTCTCCAGTATGTATGCAGACTTCAAGTCAGGTTACTGACGGAGCTCCTACGACTGATTTACTTACGACAATTAACGGGCAGTTCTCAGCAGGAGCTATGGTCGAGAGCCCGTCAAACGTAACTGCTGGTTTGACGGTAAATCAAAGTTACTACACTGAACTTGAGTATGTCGTTACAGCTACAAATAATGCCTCAGACAACTACTGTTTCCGAGTTGTTAATGATAGTACGCCAATTGACTATTACGCCGAAGTGGCTGAATTAGGTCTGCAGTTTGACCCAACTTTTGGTACCGTCGCTCTAAACAATGGTTACGACATTTCGTTACTCCCTGGCACAACCACGCGTGTGTATGCAACCGGTACGGTCACTGACTTTAACGGGGTAGCGGACTTGGTCTTGGGAACCTCAACAATCTATCGTAGTAGTGCTGGTCCATCATGTACACCAAATGACAACAATTGCTACGTATCAACTGTTGGTGGTAAGTGCTCGTTCACTAATTGTAGTGGTAATACGTGTACGCTTGAGTGTTATGCGGACATCTACTTCCATGCAGAAGCTACTGACGATAACGGTGACACCTGGCTCGCCTACCTCGAAGTGAGTGACGTGAGTGGTGGATATGATATGGCCACACCACCATCTGGCGTTGAGTTGTACACAGTACGAGCACTCAGTGTCGATTCTGGTATCAATTACGGCTCACTAGCTCCACAAGACGATACCGGTTCATATAACCCAACCACTACCATCTCAAATACTGGTAACGTCGCGTTCGACATTGAAGTTGAGGGGACAGATCTCAGTGACGGTGGCAGTTCAGTGATTCCAGCTGATCAACAGAAGTTTGCGACAAGTACCTTTACGTATAGTGGCTGTGCAGTTTGTTCACTTCTCTCATCATCAACACCGGTTGAGCTCTCGGTCAATCTGGCAAAACCAACCACTCCATCACCAGCGGTCACAACCGATATCTTCTGGGGTATCGCCGTACCATTTGGTGTTAATAGCGCCCCACACTCCGGTATCAACGTCTTCACCCCGGTGTCGCCATAGCTAGATGTTATACTCTTTATGTTTATGTATCGGTACATTTCTCCATTGTTGATTCTGGTAACGCTTATGGCGCTGCCGGTGGTGCCATTAATTGCCCAAACGAGTGACAGTAAGGCACCAGAAATTACGGAAGTAAAAGTAGCTTCTACCACCGATACCACCGTCACAATTACTTGGAAAACCAACGAAAATGCCGACTCAGCAGTGAACTATAGTCTTAATCCCGACTTGGGGGTGGTGCGTGTACCAGTTGCCAACAGAACCACACACTCAGTAACACTAGAAAATCTCGACCCAGGTCGCACTTATTATTTCCGCGTGATTTCTGCTGATGAAGACGGAAACCAAGGTATTTCTGCTGACTACAAAATCGAAGTGGAAAGTGAGACTACTTCTGATAGCGGTACCGGTACTGGAGTTGGTCCCGGTCAGACCAATACACCACAAGAAATCGTTGAACAAATACAAGAAATTCAAAATCCACAGCAGCTTCAGGAGATTCTTAATGAAACAGTAAAGGCCATTGCTGGTATTACCGAAGACCTTACCATTGTTGGTCCGCCGACAGTTGTGCCAGAGACTACGTCGGCGACCGTTTCTTGGGTAACGGATCGTGAAGCCAGTTCCGAGGTGCGCTTTTCCCGCACCAGTGGTTTTGATGGTACTAACTACGACTTCTCTCAGTCTTCAACGGCTGGGTCAGTCACTGATCACGAAATTCGTCTCATTGGTCTGGAACCGTACACCGAGTACAGTTTCCAAGTCCGTTCAACTGACTCGTACCAGATTACCGGTGAAAGTCGTACGTATACGTTCCGTACCAAAGCTGCGCTACCTGATATTCGAAACTTACGCATTGTTAAAGTGGAGGAAAATGCCGCTACTCTAGCATGGGATACTACAGTACCTGCAAAAGCATTGATTGAATATCAGGACTTAACACAAGGTACCCAGAGTTCAGTTGGTCGTCCGACATTGGCGACAACTCACCAGATGCGTCTATCTGACCTAACACTAGGTACGCGTTATGTGGCTTTTGTCATTGCCGAAAATTCGGGCGGCGACCGTGTGCGTAGCCAGCCGATCCAATTTATTACCGTACGTGATATTTCCGCTCCGCTTATCTCGAATGTGACTAATGAATCCACGATTTTCCCGGGTGGTGAATCACGTATTCAAACGATTGTAGAATGGAATACTGACGAAGCAGCATCGTGTGTTATGACATACCGAGAAGGAGTGGCTGGGGGAGTTGATCCAATTGTTCTTGAAAAAGAAGTACTGGAATACAATACCAACCACGTTGAGGTTATTACTGACTTTGCCCCAGCTACGGTTTATCAGTTCTGGCTTAATTGTACTGATGAAGCGGGAAATGCCATTCAGTCTGAAAACTTTGTGCTCTTTACACCAATTCAAGAAAAGAACATTATTGACTTGATTCTTGAAAACTTTGAGTCGACGTTTGGTTGGGTCAAAAATATCACAAATTAGAAGGCATAAAATGGCGCGCTTCTGCGTTGCTCTTCGGTAAAGTGCCACTCACCGTATATTTAATACGGCTCATGTCACTTTCCTCGTGCGCCTTGAATCGCATCCATTTTCTGACTTCTATGGATGACTCATTGCGTCTTAGTAAAAATTTCATGGGGATATAACACACGATTACACGTATCGTTGTATGTCATAATACTCATACGTATGGCGAAGCCTCTTATTGTTTGTCGTGACTTGTCGATTATTTATAATAAAGGCAAGTCCAATGAATTTCGTGCGCTCCAAAACGTGAACACGGACATCTATGAAGGGGAGTACATCATTCTCTTCGGTGCTTCAGGTTCTGGCAAGTCGACACTCATGTATTCGATCCAAGGATCACTCCCGCCAGGGGACGGGACGCTCCTTATTCGTGGCGACGATATCTACTCGTATCCACCTTCAGAACGTGTGTACTTCCAACGCTACGTGATGGGTATTATCTTCCAGTCGTTTAACCTTATTGGTTCACTTTCGGTGCTCGACAACGTAGCCTTGCCGATGATTTTTTGTAATGCCGACAAACAAACACGTAATCGCCGTGCTCAGTCGCTCCTTGATCGTTTTGGGGTAGGGCACGTATCACACAAGATTCCGTCGATGCTCTCGGGAGGTCAGCAGCAGCGTGTGTCAGTAGCCCGGAGTATGGTGAACGACCCGAAGATTCTTCTCGCGGATGAACCGACCGGTAACCTCGACTCGATTTCTACTCAACAAGTAATGGACAAAATCGACGAGATTAACACCTTTGACCGTCGTACGATTATTATGGTGTCGCACAATGCGGCACATCTTTCGTACGCTCACCGCGTGTATTACCTCAAAGACGGCTTTATCGTTCGTGAAGTGGTGAATCCGCAGCGTAAGCAAATCAAGCCAGTGCGAGAAGGGGAGACGATTGTAACCGAGCTTGAACAGCTAGCTCGTCTTTTCCCGTATGACTCAGTAGAGACACTCCGGGTAAAGAGTCTTGTGAACTTCCTCACGCAAGACTATACCTTTGACCAGATTCAGCGTCTCGAACACGCAGTAGCCTTCTTTATCACTGGTAAAGTTGATCGTGATGCCTTTATTAATGCGCTGGTACTCCCAATGGAGCGGGGCGGTGCAGAGATTCCCGAAAATGTGGCCAGGGATATGGCAAAGCGCAGTGAAAAACTGATTGAACAATCAGACGATATTCGCCGCTTCCGAGCCAAAAAGGACAATGCTGGGGTCTTTTTCAGTCAACACAAGCTCGCTGAGCGTCTCCGTGACCACCTCCAAGAGGTATACCGCTTGAAGCTCAGTAAAGACCAAGATGCCAACCTCGTTGAGCTCGTGGCTGACCGGGTGACAGGTGTAATCGAGCAACCTGAATTTAATACACGGTTGATGGAAGGTGTTCGCAGTAAAGGCCTCGCCCTCTCCGAAGGTGAGGCTGATGATATGACGCGGTATTTTGAGAAGTTGATTGCACAGGGTGTTGATGTCTCTTACAAGAGCTAGCTAGAGTCCGTCAAATCACACCATCTTCGTTGTTGCGCGGCGGTAAATTATTACTCACCGTATATCTAATACGGTTCGCAATAATTTCCTCGCCTCCTTACAGGAGCAGTACACCTTGTCGCCACTTTATTTCGCTTCTCTCATAAAGTAGCTGGCAAGGTCTTGCGAAATGGGTCCCATCCCATTTCTCACCTTGAATCTTGGGTCATCTACTGTGCTCTAGAGATATTGTTTAAAGTTCGTTAGGTGGGGTTATCTATCCAATGTATAAAACGAGTTGTGTCATAATGGAAGTATTATGCGAGTGCAGGATCTAGCGCAGCTTTCTACGCGTATGTTCAAAACGAATCCACTTCGTACGTGGCTGACGATTTTGGGTATGGGAGTGGGAACTGGAGCGGTGGTGATTCTCGTAGGTCTTGGGTTTGGTCTCCAGCAGATCATTCTCGAACAAATCGTGTTCGGCGAGACCCTCCTGTCTCTCGGTGTATCTGCGACTGGTGCCCAGAACCTCAAATTAACTACCGAAACCGTGTCAGAGTTCGAAAAGATGCCAGAAGTGCTTGATGCGGCACCTCTAGCGCGTTTCCCAGCGCTCGTAACCTACAAGGGCCTGACTGGTAACGTCTTTATTCAAGGCGTTGAGCCGCCATATCTGCGCTACGCCGGTGTTTCGGCTACTGAAGGAACTGTCTTTACCGATGCAGACGCAGGCGATGCCAACTCGGTAATGATTTCGCCAGCTGTCCTCAAACTCTTCGGGATTGAAGATCCAGCCAGTTTTGTAGGGGAGAAGGTAACGTTTCGTATTTTGATTCCTGCGAATGATGGCACCACCAATAATACAGAGGTTATTATCGACAAGGAGTTCACTGTGCGTGGTATCACCAAGGAAGAGGGAGTACTTAATGCCATGATGATGTTGCCTGAACTACGTAACTACGTCGGGATTGAAGAATTCGAGCGTATCCAGGTACGTGTTGATACCAGTGAAAATCTGCCGATAGTTGAAAATAAGCTCATTGATGCGGGGTATCGAGTGACCGCACTCTCAAAGACGGTAGAGCAAGCCTCAAAGATTTTCCAGGGTATTCAGATTGTGCTTGCGACTGTTGGTGGAATCGCGCTCGTGGTATCTGCGATTGGTATGTTTAACACCATGACGGTGACGCTCCTTGAGCGTACCAAAGAGATTGGTATCATGCGTACTATTGGTGCCTCACCAAACGATGTGAAGTACCTCTTCGTTTCGGAATCTGTGGTAGTAGGATTTATGGGTGGACTGACCGGGGTGATAATGGGGGTAGGCCTTGGGGGCACGCTTAACTTGTTTTTAAATATTGTCGCTGGTCAGGTTGGTGGACAGTCAGTCAAATT
>CALMKR010000002.1 GCA_937867625.1 uncultured bacterium
ACATTAATAGAGAACGACTCCCCGGGAGTATGCTGCTTCTGACTGGTTTCGAGTACGATGGCGGATTTAGAACTACCAACCACCGATGCGACACTGAGTACAAGTAGCACTAAAAAGGCTAGTGAAAACATGTACCGCACGGTAGGGTTCGGCGGTACTGGTCGACGCTTTTTAATAAACTGCGCTAGTGTCGACCGGATGGAGATCATATAGTT
Organism: uncultured bacterium; assembly: GCA_937867625.1. GTDB lineage: Bacteria > Patescibacteriota > Minisyncoccia > Phycocordibacterales > UBA918 > OLB19. Next base: position 216 of record CALMKR010000002.1, read on the forward strand.
TGGAGCTCTCGTCTGGTGGTGTCGATTTGCTGGACACGCACGGTCATGTTGTTTTTGATTTCGGTGACATCTTTTAAGGTCGAGGTGATTTCTTCTGAGTCGCGACTCTTCCCTGCCATCAGGGCCATAATGATATCGCGTTGGAGTTCGACGAGTCGAGTGAAATCAGCGGCTGAAGTCAATTCATCGTCAGCCACTCGTTGCCAGAGTGCTACCCGTTCGGCAAGCGTATCATCAGTAGACAAAATCCGTGAGCGCAGTGATATATATTCTTCATACACACTCACTTCACGAGCCAGACGCGCGGCCATCACTGATTTCTTGTCAGCAAAGTAACGACCACAGACAAAGAAAAGGCTATCGAGTTCGGTTAGCTCTGTACGAGTAATTGTGGACGAGAGTTTATCAAGTAGGGTTTCAAAACGCTGTCGTTCGGTTGGTGAACAGTCAACGACTATTCGTTCAGTGATTTCGTCAGCCTCATTACGCTTCGTCAGGTCAGCAATCGTGGCTAATACCAATTCTTGTTCGGCTATATTGGTATCTAGCGCGAGGCTTGTTGAATCAAGTTTTTTGGCGACCACTGAATCGGTATAAAGGGAGATTCCCCAGAGGAGGAGTACAAGACCAATAATGATAAAGGTGATGTGGCGAGCAGAAACGTGCATAGCAAAATACGAGTTAGTTAGTCAGTTAGTTTGGTTACATCCGATACCTCTTTTTGTACAATACGCTCTGCTGATTTTAGCACATCTCGAACGTCGGTGATAAGGGCTTCTTCTGTTGCAGTCAGCTTGCCAGTTTTGCGGCTACGGACAATATCTGCTTCGTGGTTATGAAGGAGTGCTTCAATGGCCAAGAATTGGCTATGAAGAGCTGTGCCCACTTCACTACTCTCACGATTGAGGAGGGTCC
>CALMKR010000003.1 GCA_937867625.1 uncultured bacterium
CCGCTGCCCATTTCTTTTCTACCTGAAAGGCAATGGCATATGGTAGATACTGCATGAACTGCTCGGGACTGCGCTCGGGCGCATTATGAAAATCAAAGCGCTCTTTGTCTGTCACAGAGAGGAATTCCTTGAAGCCCTTGAGGTGATACATAGCCTCATACCCTTTTTCGGTTCGGCGGCGATACGTCACAGCCAAATAGATACCGTACAGTATAGTCGCTGCAATAAGGACCAGGTACCACACAATCCCAATCACACTCTGTATGGCACTTGTGAAGATGATAAGCACAAAGAACAGGCCGATGATGCCGTAATCACGAGGACGTATCCGCTTACTCTCCATAAAGCCACGGGTCACGAGGTCGGCCCGGACCGCTTCAGATAGTTCGCTAATAATTTTGCTATTGGCAATCTTCTTTGTCGTATCGTTTTTGATACTTGAGAGTGGCACCATCGTATCCACCACGGCATCAACTGGGAACACGAGCGAGAGGACGGAACGCAGGAACTCACTAGGGACTTCTGCGAGCGGTCTTTTGAGGGTCAGTTCGTAGTCGGTCACATCAAAGAGCCAGACTACTTTGCGCTCGGTGCGTTTGATATGAACAAAGCCCTGCTCCGCGAGATACACGAGGCCGGCCGTGATGTCGTGCGCTCCAAGTTGGTCATCAAGGAGAGCGCCCGCAAACATCGGTTCTACCCCCTCGTAGGGTTCGTACTCGGCTATAATCGGTCGTTTGCGGTAGTAGAAGTACTCGTAGCGCCACATGGCGATGATGGCACCGATAGACATCGGTATCATGAGGAGAAGCGCAATAAGATCAGTCCGCCAGGTTTCTTTTGGCGCAGCGAGCGCTGGATCGAGATTGGTACTCACACCAACGGTCAATTCTTCGCCTGATGGAAGATTCGGGACCTCGACAGACCACCCGCTAGTAGCATCACCACTTATGACACAGTCTCCAGTGGTGGTGTAGCAACTCGCCGTCTCACCTATCGCACCTGAAGCGGTAAATGAAGCCTTTGCAATAGCCACCGGCCATTCGCGCCCAGTCACATTCCAGTAGAGTTCCGGAGTACCATCGGGTGCAAGTCGCAGGGCACCTTGGAGACGGTATACTAGCTCATAGACATGTGGCCCACTTATGGTGATGTCCGCGTCACCAACTTTGATTTCCCTCTCAGTACCTCCAGTCATCTCGTATGGTTCTGCTATACCATCACGAGTAACAGACAGAACCTCGAGCTCAACTACTCGTCGTTTGTACCACGCAGTCGCCCCATCTGGGTGGGTGAGGAGCAAGTTACGGAAAATACCGTGCCGCTCTTCATTTTCAAAATCATAGGTCACACGCTCGGTCACCAGTACACTACCATCTTCTTCGATATCGTAGTGTGCGGTAAACGCTGGTATCGACTCAGCCGCAGCAAAAAACGGTGTACAAATAAGAAGGCCAAGAAGAAGAAATCGATACATATTAATGAGATAGCCCCTGCGGGGTTTCGTTACTCTGATACTCTCCAGCCGCTGACCAATGCAAAAAGTGACGTTTTTGGAAAAGACCTTTTTTAGCAACGTTTTCGGTGAGAGCGACGCGGATATCCGCTTCGGAGATTTCAAGGAGTTGTGTCAGCGCATCTAACACCGCCATTAGATCAGCGTACTCGGCGAGCAACTCAGCGCGATTTTTTGCCTTTGAGAGGCCTTCGGCTTCTTCGCGAACTTTCTTTAAGAGCTCTTGTTCAAACTCTTCATTATCCGTGAGCTCACGGACTTCGCAGGTTTCGCCATTACGTTCGATCTTGTCTTTGATGCTATCGCGTACGAGTTTGTTGTAATAGACTTTGCTCATAGAGAGAAATAGTTAGACGGTGGTCGCCACCGGGAGCACGGAGCCATCAACTGTTTTGCCAGTACGTGCGACGATAGCGGCGAGTAGTTCGGAATTGAAGTTGGCTGGTGGAGCTTCGGTAGTAGCATAGACATAGAGGAGCGTCACAATGATGGACTCAAGGACCTGCTGCACGGCAATCGCCCCAAAGAGGAAAATGACATAAAGCACACCCGCCAAGATAAAGATGACCGGCATTGCTACTTTGGCACTTATCATAAAGGTTCCCAAAAATAGAATCGCCGCCACGAGATGCAAGACGAAGAATACGAGACCAAGCGAGATGTTCGTGATGAGACTTTCTCCCCATGTCTTCTTAAAAACCTCTCCGGAATAGGTCACCGCTTTAAGTGCTGGCTTGTTATCAAGCACTATCGCTGGCACCACGAAGTAGGTCAGTACACCCCAGGCCGCACCAAGGAAAGCGGTAATGAAACGACCGAGACGGTCGAAGCGTTCGGTAATGGTACGCAGCACCATCCCCACCGTCGCGCTAATAAGCGCCCAGAGGAAGAGTGCTGGTGCATGACGGAGTGCCACCCACAAACTCTGTCCGAGGGTAGCGTCGATATTAGCCGCTCGCTTTGCCACCGTATGGACCACCATCGCGCGTGAGAGCGCGACCACAAAAGCCGTGATGAGATAACTCCCAAAGATAAAGACCGTGCCCTGGACCGCCAGCGCCGAATCATTCTGAAGCGAATCAATCATCCCAGTGACTAACAATGTCACCATGAGTATGCCAAAAAGGAGCACCATCATGATGGTCGCTATCACCGGCACCAAGAGGAGCTCGCTATCAGCCCGCAAAAAGCGCCAACTTTCTTTGACCAAAAGCCAGCTCGCGCGCCAGCGCGAGAGCTTTTGCTCGCCGACCATGACACCTTTGCCCCACATGCTTAGAAGGCAACCTTTACTGGTTCACGTTCAACACTGTTTTCCGGCAGTTCAAAGTATGGCATCGCAGTGAACTTGAAGAGACTCCCGACAATATTGCCTGGAAATGACTGCAAACCAGTTGTAAGGTCGCGAATATTGCCGTTGTAAAAGCGGCGTGCTGCCTGAATCTTATTTTCGGTATCGGCAAGTTCACTTTGGAGCTGAGCGAAGTTTGTGTTCGCCTTGAGGTCTGGATAGGCCTCAGCGACTGCGAGAAGCTTCCCAAGAGCGCCACCAAGAGCACCTTCTGCACCAGCCATAGCGGTAATCTGCGCTGGAGTAATGTTCCCCGCATCAATATGGGTTGATGTGGCTGCAGCACGAGCACTCGTTACCGCATCAAGTGTCTCACGTTCATGAGAGGCATAGCCCTTCACCGTTTCAACGAGGTTTGGAATCAAATCATAACGACGCTTCAACTGCACATCAATATCCGCCCACGCTTCTTTAGCGCGCTGTGTCATCGCGACAAAGCCGTTATACGTCACAATCAGGTAGAGACCTACCACTCCAACTACTCCTAGTACAATCCACGTAATCATACGCAAAAAATATTACCTCTGACAATGTGGTGATTATACCACAGTTTTGTGAGTTGACAGCAGGTGCCTTCACATTTAGAGTAGCCTCGAGTGAGATCTTTGGAGGCTGACATGCTCAGGAGAAACATTACCATTATCGTTCGCCTGGCGGACGTCATGCAAGTTCCGTCATTCATCGATCTTGAATATGTGGAGCGGAAACGGAAAGATGGCAGAAATCTCGTCAAACGGGCGATTGGGCCAACCAACCAGCTCCTCGAAAAGTTTGTGCGGATGGGATACCAGTTCGTGATGCCAGTCCGGGCAACCGTCAGTCAGAGGTGTGAAAAGCCGAGACTCATATTCGCCATGGTGCGAGGTGTAGATGAACTGCGCGACCAAAGAGCAGCAGATCTCTTCAGGAAAGTAACGGCAGGAGAACTCCTGATTGAACAGTACTGTGACTCTGCGTCACATTCGAGTTTCTACCTGAAACCGCTCCACCTCTGCGAACCAGACGAACTGCTGTCTTGAGCAACAACGTCTTTGTGAAGAAACGCGATCCGCCTCGGCGGGTCGTTTCTTTTTATTTACTACGAAACATTCGGTCGAGAAGCGCCCATGACAATGCGGCAGTCAGACACCCAATCACAAACCCAATACGATCCGGGAATAAATACCCCAAGAACAGGATAGAAATGATGATGAAAATCGCACCTGCGAAGAAATCAGTCATACTAAAAGTATACAACAAAACCGGCTTAGGCCGGTTTTGTTGATGTTGTAGATATTTTCTACTTTAGTACATTCCTCCGCCCATTCCCCCCATTCCAGACATATCCGGCATCGCCATCTTCTCTTCTGGTTCGTCCGCAATTGCACACTCACTCGTCAGGAGAATACCCGCAGCAGAGACTGCGTGCTGGACACCAGCGCGCTCTACCTTCACTGGATCGATGATACCGGCCTTGATCATGTCGTCGACCATGATTCCCTTCGCGGCATCATAGCCAGCATTGCCACCGGCAGCCTTCACCTTTTCGACGACAACCGCACCGTCAATCTTGCCGGTGTTCTGGGCAATCTGCCAGAGTGGCATCTCAAGTGCCTTAAGCACAATATTGTACCCGACCATCTCTTCGGCTGAGAGATCTTTCTTTTCACCAAGCTTCTTTTCAACAATCGCTGACGCACGAGCAAGTGAGGTTCCACCGCCTGGTACGATACCTTCTTCAATTGCGGCCTTCGTCGCATTCACGGCGTCTTCGATCTTGAGCTTGAGGTACTTCATCTCAGTTTCGGTCGCGGCACCAACCCGAATCACTGCTACACCTCCAGAGAGCTTCGCTACTCGCTCTTCAAGCTTTTCCTTATCAAACTTCGAGGTGGTCTGCTCCATCTGAGCCTTGAGTGCCGCCACGCGGTCCATAATCGAAGACTTCTCACCAGCGCCTCCAACAATCACGGTATGATCTTTGGTCGCGACCACACGATCAGCGTAGCCAAGTTGAGCCACTTCAGTATCTTCGAGCTTAAGACCAATTTCTTCGGTAATCACCTGCCCACCAGTGGTGACAGCGATATCAGCGAGGAGTTCTTTCTTGCGATCACCATAGCCTGGTGCCTTCACCGCGAGAACATTAAAGCCACCCTTGAGCTTATTTACCACAAAGGTTGCGAGCGCCTCACCCTCGACATCGTCCGCAATAATCACGAGCTCCTTCTTCCCGGTCTGAGCGATTTTTTCAAGCAGTGGAAGAATTTCCTGCACCGAAGAAATCTTTTTGTCGGTAATGAGGATATGCGCGTTCTTGTGGACGGCTTCCATCCGCTCTGGGTTCGTTACCATATATGGTGAGACGTACCCCTTATCAAACTGCATGCCTTCGGTCAGTTCAGTTTCGATACCAAATGATTGTGACTCTTCAACCGTCACCACCCCATCTTTACCGACCTTATCAATGGTTTCAGCAATCTTCTCACCAAGTTCAGCACTTTCGGCTGAAATGGTCGCCACCTGCTTAATTTCTTCAATTGAAGAAATCTTGATAGCCATACCACGGAGCGCTTCGACCACATCGTTTGATGCATGTTCCATACCACTACGGACCGCCATACTATTGAGACCCATGGTGGTTTGCTTGAGACCTTCGTTGACGAGCGCTTGGGTGAGTACTGTGGCAGTCGTAGTACCGTCACCAGCGAGTTCGTTTGTCTTGTTGGCTACTTCTTTGATGATTTCGGCCCCCATGTTCTCGAACTTGTCTTTGAGGGTGATTTCTTTCGCAATTGAGACACCGTCGTTCGTGATCGTTGGACCACCAAAACCGCGATCAAGAATCACGTTGCGTCCACGTGGGCCAAGCGTTACTTTCACGGCGTTTGCTACCGTATCAACTCCCTTCTGTAGCTTCTTCTTAACCTCCTCACCATAAATAACTTGTTTTGCCATATGTATATTGTGACTATTAGAGAGAATGAACTAGAAATGGCGCACTTCTTTGTTGTCCTTCAAAAATATTCTTCACTGTACAACTAGTACACCTCATCACATTTTCTTGAACGCCTCGAAATCCACTCATCTGACCTCCATCGATGACTAAACTAATTCGTAAACACTCCTAAAATGCTCGACTCTGAGACAATGAAAAATTCCTTGCCATCTACTTTAACTTCATCGTAACCGTACTTTGAGAACACGACCTTATCACCGACTTTGACATCCATAACCATTCGCTTGTCGCCGTCTTCGTTCCATTTACCAGCACCCACTGCAACTACGACACCCTGTTCCGGTTTTTCTTTCTTAGCGGAATCCGGAATAATGATGCCCGACGCTGAGACGGTGCCTGCTTCTACTTCTGTGAGCGGACGAACGACGACACGGTCGCCTAAGGGTCTCAAGGGACTGCCGCTCTGTGTTGTTTCTGCCATAAATGCTCAATAGAATTAGAAAATATAATAATTACCATTTTGCGCTGTGAAAGAGCG
>CALMKR010000004.1 GCA_937867625.1 uncultured bacterium
GATATGGACATTTCTTAATGATAAAGAAAAGTGCCAGAAGTGCTTGCACATTACCCGTTACCATTGCTTTTGTGCTTATTTGTGGCATTATGATTCTCTGTTCTTTTTAGTATTTACCCCAGCTGACACGTTTTATAGGGTATTAAATGTGTCAGCTGGGGTAAAGAGCAATCATGCAGATTATCCAGTGCCTCAGGAGAGGAAACAGAGATGTCCAATGGCGAAAAGCTCGTCCCGATTGATGTACCGGATAAACACCCAGGCGTTATACTTGATCTTCCGGTAGCAGTTGGTGAGCTGGTAGAAACCGTTACTGCTGACACTTTGCGGGAAACGGGGAAGATTTCTTCGCCAAATGACACCACCTATCTCCGTTTTGTGCACGCAGTCGAACTGCCTGCCACTGCGGGCACAACGACTATTGCACGCTCTGTGCGTGTCTTTACAGGCTTTCTTAGTAAAGAGTTCAGAAATCGGGGCACTGATGTGCCTGGTCATGATACCAACCTTGCTACGGCATTGGTCTACGAATTGACCCGGGATGGTGCCTACGCCAGGATCTTCGAATCGCTCGGCGAGAACTGGCGCGCGCGCCTCCTAACCCAAGGGCAAATCGTTGCCTTCTGCCGGGAGCATTCTGACAGTCTTCGTCTGGGTGGTTACGGAAACTTCTTTCCCTTCCAAGTCGAAGGTTTGACCGAAATCTTTGTTGCCCGCGTCGACGTGGTTGGTGGTCAGCTCAAAGTCAACTGCGACTATCTGACGTACGACTACGGTGGCTGGGCTGCCGACGAACTTCATCGGGTTGTCGTCCTGCAATAGACGATTCTTCGGTGTTGGGACTCAGTTCTTTGTATTTCGGATCCTTTATCCCCCCGCACTAGCATTGCGGGGGGATTAACATATATATTAGTCGTGGCACACGTTAGCATGTTTTGGTTACGGCTCGGACAGTTGTGGATGACACGACTGGTCCCGGAGCATATATGTTTACGGACATATGTAGAGTAAATCAGTGAAGTGTTTTCAAAAATAATAGCTATATTGGTGGGAGTACCGGCAGACTCTGGAGTCCTGGGTACTATACATAGTTCTCTCGCCAAACCACAAAAAGAGTTTTTGAATATACGCTGTCCACTAGTTATCCACATTTGGCGGGGTGGGCGAGTGAATAGAGCTATATTTTGCAAGCCTGCCTTCGAAAAGACTCGTCTTTTTACAAGACGGGGAAACCACACTATGATAGAGGTACCGCACGACGCTTCTCCACATCGTGCGTGTCGGAGGTATAGACACGCCACGTGCACGCCATTTTCATGACGTGAACCATGGCCAGCATGTTCTGGTGTGTCTTTTTTACCCTCGTTCTTTGCCAGACCCAATCGGCACGTAGTAGCGCTCGGTTAGCCGCCGTCAGTACTATACGCACCACCACAGATTGTGTTTGGATGAGAAACCAATTATTACCGCTGTCGCCTAACTGTTCTTGTTGTGATATGGAAATTAAGCAGATAAAAAAGCGTGACGGTTCAATCAAGCCATTTGATATAGCGAAGATTGAACACGCCATCTTGATGGCACTCGCGGAGACGAATGCTGGGGGAGCCGAAGATGCGAAGAAGGTTGCAACACTGGTCCACCAAAAAGTGGTCTCCATGTGCGTGCAGGCTGGCACGGCTGAAACGGGTGACCCAAAGGCACAGAAATGCGTCGACGGCTACCCAACCGTAGAGGAAATCCAAGACCTCGTGGAAGCATCCTTGATGGAGCTTAACTACTTTGATACCGCCAAGGCGTATATCATCTACCGTAATGAGCGCAAGAAGATGCGTGAGCGAGATATTTTCCGCAAGCGTCAGAACCTCAAGCCGTACGAGTACCCAGAACTCTACGAGTACGTAGATGCGATTCGTCATTCGTACTGGGTACATACCGAATTCAATTTCACCGGAGACGTGCAGCACTTCCACGTGAACGTGAACGATGCTGAACGAAACGCCATCAAAAACACGATGCTGGCTATCGCTCAGATTGAAGTAGCGGTGAAGAGTTTCTGGGGTGATATCTACAAAAAGATGCCAAAGCCAGAGATTGGGGCAGTGGGGTCTACCTTTGCTGAATCAGAGATTCGTCACACCGATGCCTACTCACACCTCCTTGAAATCCTTGGTCTCAATAATGAGTTTGCGAAGATCAAAGATATTCCGGTGATTCAGCAACGTATGGACTACCTTGATAAGGTAGCTGAACTCTCACGAACACAGGAGAATCGAGAGTATGCGCATGCAGTCATGCTCTTCTCACTCTTTATTGAGCATGTGTCACTATTCTCACAGTTCCTCATCATGATGTCATTTAACAAGCACAAGAACTTGTTTAAAGGCATTAGTAACGCGGTCGAGGCAACGAGTAAAGAAGAAAACCTCCATGGGCTCTTTGGTATTGACGTCATCAATATCATCAAAGACGAGCACCCAGAGTGGTTTGATAAGGCGATGCAGGACGCTATCTTGAAGGCGTGTGAAGAAGCCTATGAAGCTGAAAGTCACGTGGTGGACTGGATCTTCGAAGCGGGCGAACTCGACTTCTTGCCATCACAAAATGTGAAGGAGTTTATCAAGAATCGTCTCAACAACTCACTCGCCGCTATCGGTATGCCTCGTCACTTTGAGGTGAGTGAAGCCCTCCTTGAAGAGACTGATTGGTTTGATAACGAAGTCATTGCAACCAAGCATGTCGACTTCTTCGATAAGCGTTCAATTAACTACAACAAACGATCCGCCAGTGTTACCAGTGAAGATTTATTCTAGTTTGTCGCGCAGAAAGACTTAATTTCCGATTATGCAAAAGAATGTACCGTGGAGTTGGATTAACGAAAATACTCGGGCATTTATGTCCCGCGGGTATCTCGTAGATGGACAGACAACCGAAGAACGAGTGCGGGCCATTGGTGAACATGCCGAAAAGATTCTCGGTCAAAAGGGTTTTGCCGACAAGTTCGAAAAGTACATGAGTCTGGGTTGGATTTCACTGGCGACCCCGGTGTGGGCCAACTTTGGTCTCAAGCGTGGCTTGCCAATTAGTTGCTTTGGTTCGTATGTAGCTGACGATATGGCGAATATTCTCCATACCCAGGCTGAAGTAGGAATGATGAGTAAGTACGGTGGTGGGTGCTCGGCTTTCTTTGGTGATGTCCGTCCCCGGGGGAGTGAGATCACCCAAAACGGTAACTCATCAGGACCAGTGCACTTTATGCAGTTGTTTGAAAAGATTCTCGATGTGGTGAGTCAGGGAGCAACCCGTCGTGGTGTGTTTGCCGCCTACCTGCCCGTAGAGCACCCTGATATTCATGAGTTCCTTGATATTGGTACTGAAGGGAACCCAATCCAGAAAATCAACCACGCCGTGACGGTCACCAATGCCTGGATGGAATCAATGATTGCTGGCGACGAAGAGAAGCGTAAAGTCTGGGCCAAGATTATTCAGCGTCGTGGTGAAATCGGCTACCCATACATTATCTTTATTGATAATGCGAACAACGGCAAACCAGAAGTGTACAAGGACAAAAATCTCCCGATTTACGCGAGTAACGTTTGTAGTGAGATTATGTTGCCGAGTAGTCCAGAGTGGTCATTCGTCTGTTGTATCTCATCTATTAATGCTGCTTTCTATGATGACTGGAAGGACAGTGATCTCGTCGAGACCATGATCTATTTCCTCGATGCGGTCATGACCGACTTCATACAGAAGCTCGAAGCTATGCGTGATAGTGAAGATGCGGATAAGCGCCTTGCGTTTCGCTTTATGGAGCGACCATACAACTTTGCGGTCGCGAACCGCGCGCTTGGTGTTGGTGTCCTTGGGTACCACACCCTCCTCCAGAGTAAGGGTCTCGCCTTTGAAAGTGAGGAAGCTTCCGCTATCAACGACGAGCTATTTGCTCTCATCAAGGATCGCTCATACGCAGCGTCTGCCGCGATGGCCAAGGAGTTTGGTGAGCCAGAACTCCTTAAAGGGTATGGTCGTCGTCACACGACTACCATGGCCATTGCGCCAAACACCTCGTCAGCCTTTATTCTCGGACAGGTATCACAGGGAATTGAACCAATCTGGTCTAACTGCTACATCAAAGACGTAGCGAAGCTCAAGGTGGTCATCAAGAATCCTATGCTCGAGGCCCTCCTCACCGAAAAGGGGAAGAGTACCAAAGAAGTGTGGGACAGTATCCGCGACAACGATGGTTCGGTTCAGCACCTCGACTTCCTCAGTGATCAAGAAAAGGCCGTCTTCCGTACCTTCGCCGAAATTGACCAGTCAAGCATCATTGAACTCGCTGCCAACCGCCAAAAGTTTATTGATCAAGGCCAGTCTCTCAAC
>CALMKR010000005.1 GCA_937867625.1 uncultured bacterium
ATTCGATGTTAAGTTTTTTCATATTCTTTTTCCTTTTTTGTTGTTTTAATTTTGGATCGATATTTTCTACTAACTGATTTGTTGCTTTACCCACGTTACAACTCCTTAGCCTTGCTTCTTAGGTTTTTACTAATCCGATCGAGAAAGTCCTGCGTTTCGTCCAGTAGCTTTCCAGCCTCACGGTTCTGCACATTTGGTAACTCGATAGCATCAATCTGATTTGCAAATTCAATTAGTTTGTTTTTGTCTGGTGCTAGTAGTGCTTCGCGCCTAGCTTCTTCCACATCGGCTTTTTGTTTAGCTTCTAGCGCAATCTTTGCAGCCTGCTCAGCTTCGATTGCTTCACGTTTTTCACGCTCTGCTTTAATCTCAGCATCTTTTTCAGCTTGAATTTTGTCTAGTTTTTCTTGCTCTGCTTTTCTTTCAGCTGCACGTTCGGCTTCGATTGCTTCCGCTTCTTTTTTCAGCTTAATATTTTCAGCTTCAATTTCCGCTTGGCGCTTCTTTTCGGCTTCAGCTGCTGCTAATCGGTCTGACTCGGCTTTCTTTTCTGCTTCAATTGCAGCTTCGTGAGCGGACTTGAGGCTTGCTAGTAGTGAGTCAAACTGCTCCTGGTTCATGGAGTCGATATTGTACAGGCTGATATCATCTGTATAAGCAAGCAACTTCTCAACTCTTTCGGTTTTAAGCTTTGCTTCACGTTCGGCTTGTTTTAGTTCTGCAAACTTTTCTTGCATCTCTAGGTACTTCTCCGCTGGTTCTATAGCATTCTTGACTCGCTTAGCGATTGAGTCGATTGCCTGCCCTGTTCTAAGGCTGTCTGCTTTAAGCTCTTTGCGCTTATTCTCTACAGATGAACGAATCTTTTTTAGTGCTTTTCGTTTGTCTGAAGCTTCGGCCATAAGGTCGAACTGGTCTTCTTGTGTAACTGCTATTGTCTCTTTGGTTGGTATAAGATTGCCGTCATCATCGAAACGGTAATCCTTAAGTATCTCTCCGGCTTCTTCGAACGGCGCGCCGAATGCGCTTAGTAACATCTTCGCGTTTTCTTGAGCAACATTCTGCTCTTCTAAAATAGTTGACAGCTCGCTAGACATTTTTAGCCTCCTTTAGTGTCTTAATGAGTTTTTTCATATCATAGTGGAACTTCGCCACTTCTTTTCGTATCTCAGCGATCATCTTCTCATCACGCTCAACCCTGATTATCTTTATGCGGTGCTGCGCTGGCAGTGTACCTAGTTCTTCATCACCGAAACTAGTCTGTACGAAGTCGCACCAATCACGCTCATATACGTACATTTGGTCTTGCATCTGCTTGATGTACTCAGGCTTAATCTTGCCGGTGGTTAGTAGTCGTATCTGCTCGGCTGGTATAACATTCTTAATCTCTACCAAGCCATTATCGTTTACCAGTCCATCGCTTGATGAACCATGATGCTCGGACTCGATAAAGTGAAAGCCTACCTCACCCACTACATTGCCTGTTATACGTTCATACAGCGCCCTAGATAGCGGTTCACGCTCATTACCAGCATTCATAGCACTGGACTTGAAAGTCTGCACCGGCACGCCTGTAAGCACTTCGCATATCATTCTCGCCATGTAGTTGGCTCTAGTAGCACCTGAGCCTTTGGCCATGATTTTGGCGATGTTGCTCGATGATGTATAGCCGATACGGTCTACCAGCCACTCATAGCTACCCTGTTCGTGTTGGCTAGCTTTGGCTATCACTGGTCAATTCCTTTATCCCAGCGTCAATCTGGCTTTTCTTGTAAGCCTCGGCTATCTCGTCAATATCCTCATCGACTACAGCTTTGACTTCAATCGGCTCTCGTAGGTCGTTCTCTAGCTCTGCGATACCAACAGCTGAACCCATGACTTCTGGTAATTGTGTTTTTAGTATCTCGCTAATAGCACCGTAGCGAAGTTTCAGCTTGCGGTTCTGCCCAGCTTTCCAGCCTATCTTGTATTGACCTCGGCTATCTTTGGTGTAACCAGACTTCTCAGCATCTTCTAGTCGGAATGTTGCACGATATTCTTCATCATCACGCTTCACAACAGCTGTTACTTCATCTTCGGTTTCATCTGCATACTCAAGTGTAAAACCATGCTCTCGTAATCTACGAATGGTAGCTTTGCCCCAGACATTTACCGCGCCACGTACCACGTATAGTGAGTTCATAGCTTCCATCGGCTTCATGCCCATCTCAAGACCTGTCTGCAAGCCTACTAGCACCTGTGATGCCGTTTCCCAGCACTGCGGTATAGCTTTAGATGATATGAAGTCATTGGCTAGTATTTTCATCTGCACGTAGACTTCGGGGTTCATCAAGCTAGTTGTGTCGGTGTCCATTATCGTCATTCTTTTTTGAACAGCGACTTCTTGTGTTGTTTCGTTCTCGGCCATACTAAGCTCTCCCCATCTTTAAAATATTTCTAATTGCTGACTGCTTGTGTATGCAAGGAACTTCGCCCTTACCCTTAACGTAGGTATAGTGACCGAACGCTGCACAAACTTTTTCTTCTGACTGTCTGAGCTTTCGCTTGACCTGTATTCTCTTAATCATATTCATAGTTTTCACCTCCTTGAATATTAGTTTTGTTTATCTCATGGGGTAAATCGGAATGGTGAAACACCGTTTAACACTGCCGCTACAAATACGATCAATACTTGATGCGTTTCGACGCTTTCCCGATACACCCCACGAGGGATTTATTGCTAAATTGTTAAATCAGATGATTGCGCTGGTTTTCGCCTTTGCTTGCTCGTTCCATGACGTTCGAGCTAACCTGTCTGATTGAAAGTGCCACTGCTAGTCGATGTATCTATCTACACTTGAGATATGTACTCTTTCGCTGAGGTGTTTTCCGTTCTAGTGTTCAGCGGATTGTCAGAACACCAGAATTAAAAAAGCCCCTCCAGTCGGAAGGGGTATTACAGATGTATTTTTACTCTATCTAGGGGTAAGTCTTATATAAATATAAAACACACCCAGTTGATAGGGTGTGTTTTATACACATATAAAGCCCTAAGCTGGCGAATGTGGAACTTGCTTTTGTAAAGGTTTTGTAGGTAGCAACTGTATGAGTTAATACTAGCAAACAAATAGGCTTATGTCAATACTTAATTGAGTATTTTGTATGAGTCCCTGCAAGTTCGTGCCGCTCGACGTGTATATATAACTGCGTTGTACGTACATCTGAATGACCTAGCAGCTCTTTAATATCGTATATATCAGCTCCGTTACGGTGCAGCATTGAGGCGAATGAATGACGCAGCTCGTGCGGTGTAATTTTATAGCCCTGTTTTGCAAAGTACTTTTGTATCTGACTTCTTGCTCCACCTGTTGTATACCGCTCGTAATGAGCAGAGTCGAGCATTGTACCGTATTCAAAGATACGACCGGTGGTAATGCGGTGCTTGTTGATGTACTGCCATACTTCGTCTATAAGCTCCTGCGGAATAAACGCCGGTCGAGGATCTACACTCTTAGAATCTTGAATGAGCAGTACGGTGCCGTCTATATCTGATGGACGTAACTTTATTGCTTCACCAATACGCAGTCCTCCGAAGAATGTTACCAGTGTGAGCAATCTTACCTTCTCATTGGTAATCGCTCTAGCGACATCGAGTATTTCTTCGGGCTTAATAACCGACCGTGACTTAATACGACATTTCATGTTCGTCATAGAGGCAGGGTCGAATAGTAAGCGATCGCCTGAATTGCGACAGTAACGGAGGAATGCGCGCACTATAGCTCTTTCGGTATTTATAGTAGACGGCGTCTTTTTCCTACCGTGAAAATTAAGTTGATCTCCCTGTATAAACATCCAATCTTGCATAGTAGCGAACTCTAATGTAGAAGCTTCTGCTGAACCGTATAGCTCGCAGAATTTACCGAGTGTATGCTTGTTCGCTTTGACTGTAAGTGGTGAAAGATTTCGGGCAATAGCAATATACTCAAGATATTCTCTCAGTCTATTTGCAAGTACCATAGTAGCTCCTCACTCACTTAAGTTGGTATAAGTTTTGGGTGTGAGCTACCAAAGTGGTAACAGGAGACTATTGGTATAGCCGGTGTGGTGTAAAGCTTGCAGGTGAAACATTATGAGTACCTGTATTGCTATGTAATAGTATAAACTGACTTGGCTATGTTTGTGAATATTGATTTATCTAGATTTCCTTGAATAGATCTGCACGAAAAACCGTGTACATCTGTGCGCCTTTTGGCGGCCACTTGTACAGCCTCCTTAAACGCCTATCGTTGCCTCGGCTCGATTTTATATCTCGGCGCCACTTGCGGTGAACGTATTGTTTTCGCAGATAATCCTTGATCGTATAGGGGTTTGTAATCTCAATCTGATCAGTCATTTTAGTCATATTACAGCTTCTGCAAGCTGCGACTAGATTTCTCAATCTGTTCGTACCACCATATCGAACCGGTATTAAGTGGTCTAGATGACCTGACATATCGATCTCTGTAGCGCAGTAGAAACACAAGTTATGTTGATTCTTGAGCTTCTGCGCCATAACAACGTCCCTGTTCAAAGTTTTTCTTACTTCAATGCGCTCTTCTTTGGTGGTGCTTTTATACAGTCCATGAAAATCTAGGTAATACACTACATATCCCTCTTGCATAAGTAACTAAACAGTCTAGCCGGTTGTCTGCCTTTTTTAGCTGACTCCATATTGCTCCATATTCTCGCCTCAGATAAGCTATACGCCACCTTACAGTAGAAACCTCTGTAAGTTTGATCTACCCCTAATCTTCGTATAATCTCGTCTGCGGTACGCTCAACTCGTTTTGACAATTCGTATTTGTCTTTCTTCACATTATTACCATTGTCATTGTAATTGTCATTGTAATTGCTTGTTCTCACAACAGTTTCAGTTTCATTGTCATTGTTACCAATCGACATCTGTAATACCCTCCATTTTTTGAGCAACTCAAATATACCTCAGCTTAAGGTGTACAGAGCTGCGAGTTTTGTTTGAATCATAGATCACCCGATCGAAGCTAACTATGAGTGTTTGTAATAAGTCTTGGAATTAAAAAGAACACCAAGAAATACTTGTCACTAGACATACCGATGGCTATAAACCTCAATACGAACAGTAACTTTCTGGTGTTCAAATAATCCGCTGAACAATCTAATACTAGCACAAATCAATAGTCTTTACAATACAAAAGAGGTACTGAGTGCTTAGTTCACAGTACCTCTTTCATTCATGGAATCTGCATACATTGTAACAGATTGATCTCTCTGGCGCAACTATACACCCACTATCTCCTAAAATCCAACTTCACCACTCTCGTCTTTTCAATAAACCTATGCTGAGACATAAAATTAGACGCTATACTTTGTGCGTCTCTTGCTTCCTGTGGGCTTCGGCTGGTGTCTGCTACATCTGCGAAGAACTCTATCATTTGTTCAAACTGGTCAAACTCAGTGCCGCCAGTAGCTTCGTTAAACGATATGGCATGTCTGATAAGGTTTAGTGTTGGCTTTCTTGGCGGTCGTATGTGGGCATGGAGGTCGTTGTGGGCTGGAATTAGCATTGGTATCACCATACCAGACATATTGCGGTACAAGCTCTCTGTGCGTGTCGTATAGCTTCTTTTTTGCCAGGCTATATGGTGACGGTTGACGGAGTGTCTACTAACTAATTCTCCGTCAACAGTTTCGTATTCGTATATAGGCTGCTGAGTTGCAAGCTCAAGCCTGTTCACTAATCTTGACTTTCAGCAAACTTTAATAATCTCTCAAGTGCCTCGGCTGGCGTATGACCGTCCCAAGCAACAGCCTTTTCTCTCACCTCGCACTCAAACAAATCCCAATCTTTCAACTCGTAGTGATTCGTAATTTGACCAGTTGGTAATTCTGCTGACACTACAAACCAACCTCCACCAAAGCACAACTCTCCATCATCATGTCGCTTGCTCTTATGAGCACCGAACTTTTCGTTGCGATAATACTCATTAAACAGCAACGCATTATAAGCTTTTCTAAAGTCGTAAAGCTCGTTAAACGTGTGATAACCGTCAGATGTATTTCCCGTTATTTTAGACATTTAATCTTGACTTTCAAAATCAATGACTAGTTGACCGTTGTCTCCCTCATCAGGCTCAAAGGTTATACCTCTATCAGCCAGCTCTACCTCCAGCATACCAAGTTCAGCAGTACCCCGAACAACTCTCGCCATCTGGTAGGCGTGTACGCTTGTCAGCACATCATCTGGTAGGTTGCCTAGTTCCATTTTAAGACCGTTAATTCTTTGTGGCATGACGAACTCCTTTTTGATTATCTACGAACGATGAACACGACTGCTGCGATAATAACTAGCACTAATGCTATTGTCTGTAATTCCATGTTAGACTCCTTTCACGTTAATTGCTGATAGTCCGTTGACTAGTGCTGAAAGACCACTCCACAAGACCATCTCGGGGTCTGAGATAACTCCCTTGGTGTACAAGTAAGCCATCACTAGCGAGCCGACGCCTGTAACGATGTAGATTCCTAGGCGTACTCTTGGTTGTAAGTTTAATTGCATATTACCCCTTTACGTTTCCTGACCAGACATAGTTGCCCTTAGTTGAGTGATACCAGACATTGTTGCCCGATACGCTCTGACCATAGACCTTGGCTGAGTACTTGAACGTATCGCCAGCCTTGAGCTGGATTGAGCCACTTCTAGCATATTGGTTACCTGCACCAGACCTGACATTTGCTGTACCAGTTACAGTAGCTGTTCCACCTTCAACTGGTGCTGACTTAACTACTGGTGTGGTCGCTAGGTTCGTTCCACCAGACCAGACATAATTACCTTTACTCGATTTAATCCAAGTCGAGTTACCTCGCACCATTTCGCCCTTAACTGTACCTGAATAGTTGAATCTATCACCCTGTTTAAGCGTCTCAGAGCCTGATAGTGCAGAGCTAGAGTCTGGTTTAGAGCGAACATTTAAAGCTCTCACTGTTACGATTGCCACGCCTGTAGCTGGTTCTGCCGACGGAATCACGACTGGTGCAGACCCACCGATGATTTCATTTACTCTATTAGCTATTCGGTTTAAATCCATAGTACCTGGACACTGAGTTGCTACGATAGCTGAGTGCTTACGAAGTCGATTCGTTAGACCGTTCTCTCTAATGATTTTAGCTATGAGCTGAGCAGATGATTCGTATGTTGCGTCCGTTGCTGGTCGTCCTGGACCTGCTGAGTGTTCAATACCCACTGATGTGAGGTTTACACCCCAGTTACCTGCGTGGTAGGCTGTGTTGTTTACGCTGACATACTGATGAACATTGTCGTCCTCGACACCGAAGTGAGCTGATGTGTTTCGACTTCTGTTTTGAAATACTGCGTCTGTGCTTGCTAGGTTGCCAGCCATCCAGTGAATAATAAACTCGTTGATAGCTTTACCTTGTCTACCATTTGTGAAGTTCGGACTGCCCACTTGTTTGATATTCATTCTACTCCTTTACGATGTTAAAATAATCAGTTCTAAAGTGGTAATGCTCACTTCGGAATGGGTTTACCTGATAGGTGGTTTCAATGTCGATATACCATTTG
>CALMKR010000006.1 GCA_937867625.1 uncultured bacterium
AAAAAATCAGTCAGGATACTATTTCACTCGAACTCCCGATTGGTGATGAGGATGATCATTCTCGCCTCTCAGACTTTATTGCTGATGACAAAATCATTTCTCCCGACCAGGAAGTGTCTCACAGTATCTTGACCGATCAGATTACCGAAATCCTCGATACGCTCTCGGAGAAAGAACGTAAGATTCTCGAAATGCGTCACGGACTCCTCGATGGTACCTACCATACGCTTGAAGAAGTAGGGAAGGAGTTTGGGGTAACCCGCGAACGTATTCGCCAGATCGAAGCGAAAGCGCTTGAAAAAATCCGCAGCCATGAGAAGGCTCGACGACTCAAATCATATTAGGATAACAAAAGCATCCACAGAGCACCGCCCCCGTAAGGGGGCGGTGCTTGTTACAATAGAGACGTCATATGGACGTTCCTTCACAGAGTTGGCATATACTCACCATCACGCTGTATTCGGCGCTGGTGACTTTGGCAGCAGTCTTTTTTGCCTGGCCAGTACCCTTGGCACTATTCTTCCTCTGTGGGGTGCCACTACTTGTTCTCCTCTATGAGACCGATTTACCGCTCGGTCGGCTACTGGGTCTCGTCGGTATTTTGTCAGTCGTTGTTGTCGTGCTTGATGCGGTGGCTCATACTACCGGTAGTTGGTACACCGTAGTCGGCTCCTCCTGGCGACTCCTTGGTGTCACGTTTGAGTCGGCACTCTTTGCGTTTGTGCATACGTTGTATTTTCTCGTCCTCTACGAGTTCATGTTTGATGATACACGCGTGCGGGGGATAGCGCGTCGGGGAGTGGCTGGTATGGCCGCGGTGGTCGCCACCCTCGTCATTGCTGGTTTTTACCTCTTTTCAGTTTGGCTCGTGTCCTTTGCCTTTTTATGGATTATTGTCCTCTTGTTTGTGCTCATACTGGCCCTCATGTGGCTCGCGCACCCGGGAGATTCCACTCGCTTGGTCAATAAGGCCTTCCTGTTTGGTCTGTTGGTATTTCCGCTCTCACTTCTATTTGAACTTATTGCGCAAGAAGGGGGAGTTCGACTGTTCGCCTTCACGAACGAGTATCTGTTTAGGGTCCCGTTCTTTGGACATTTGATTCCGATTGAAGAGCTCCTCCTCTTGGTCCTTTGGCCAACTCTCTTGGTATTTCTTTACGAATGTTTCATCGATGATGGGATTTAGACCGAGATAAGAAAATGCTATACTGGTCACCATGATCAGCCTCCACGACGAAGCCTACCAGACCGCCTACAAACGCCTCAATGCCAAGCAAAAAGAAGCCGTAGATACGGTAGAAGGGCCGGTGATGGTGATTGCGGGACCAGGGACAGGGAAGACACAGATTCTGACGCTCCGTATTGCGAATATCCTTAGACAGACCCAGATGAATCCGGAGAATATCCTGGCACTCACCTTTACGAAGTCTGGCGCCAAGGCGATGCGCGAGCGTCTCTTTCAGTTTATTGGGAACGCTGCCTACCGCGTATCTATTAATACCTTCCACGGGCTCGCCGAGCGGCTTATTCGCGAGTACCCAGAAGCCTATACCAAAATCATTGGCGGCAAAGCCATCACCGAAATCGAAAAAATCGAAATCATCGAGACCATCCTAGAGGCACCCGATTTACGACTCTTGCGACCGACTGGAGCACCGGAATTTTATGTGTCACCCCTCTTATCTATCATCAGTCACCTGAAACAGGAAAATGTGTCGCCTGATGGTTTATTGCAATTGATAACAGTACAGCAGGACGAACTTGAAGCCTTGCCGCGGTATCACGAAAAGGGCCTGTACAAAGGTAAAGAACGGGGTGAGTACACGAAGCTCGCTGCAAATATCGAAAAGCAGCAAGCCCTCGCTGTAGTCTACCGACAATACGAAGCGCTCCTACGTGAACGACAGCGCTACGACTTTGATGACATGATTGTCGAGACAGTGCGCGTGCTCACGGATAACGAAACGGTGCGTCTCAATCTCCAAGAGACTTACCAATACATCTTGGCAGACGAGCACCAAGATGTGAACGGTGCCCAAAATGAGATTTTGGTACAGCTAACCTCTTTTCATGAAAACCCCAACCTTTTTGTCGTGGGGGATGAGAAGCAGGCGATTTACCGCTTCCAGGGAGCCTCCTTGGAGAACTTTCTTCATTTTGAAAAATTGTATCCCGAGACCAAAGTGATTGCCTTGACCTCCAACTATCGTTCAACCCAGCCAATTCTTGATGTAGCGCATGAGTTGATTAAAGTCGAAGATGGGCCACTGCTTGATTACCGCATCGCCCTACAGTCACATGCTACTACCGATACGACTTTGACACTCACTGCCTATAGCAACGAACCACACGAGCATGCCGCCTTAATCACGAAAGTGAAAGCAGCCTTGGTTGATGGAGTGGCACCAAACGATATTGCCGTTATCGTTCGTTCGAACCGAGAGGTGGAGGCTATTGCCGAGCTGCTCGTTGGGGCTGGTGTGGTGGTAGAAGCCAGTGCCGACGCTGACATTCTTGAGCACCCACTCTTTTTGGCAGTGATTGATTTGCTTGAGGCAATTTTAAATCCTGGTGATATGACTCGTCTTACTCGAGTCCTCATGGCGCCCTACTCCGGAGTAGGAGCCGCTGATATGGCCCGTGTTATGGCACATTTGTCCTACGATACGCCTTTGGTAGCTCGGCTTCTGGATGTAGATTGGCTTTCGAGCATCGGTGTCGAAGATGTGGCTGCGTGTACTGGTCTCGTCGCACTACTCGAGGAAATACGAGGTAAAGTATTGACCGCCCCACCACACCGATTACTCGCGTCTTTGTTGACTGACAGCGGGCTCTTTAAGGATGCACTTGGCAGCCTCCCACAAGAGAGTACGAGAGTCTTACGCCGTCTCTATGATGAAGTGGAAGGATTTGTGCGTAATGGCGAAGCCCTGACCCTGGCTGACGTAGTACGACTCTTGCGTCGTCGTATGGAGTATCGAGTACCTTTGACCGCACCGTTTGTATCAGTGGGGGCCGAAGCTGTACAGGTGATGACCGCCCACAAATCAAAGGGCCTCGAATTTGATACCGTCTTTATCCCACACCTCACTGAGGGGAGTTGGGGTAAGGGTAGTCGCGCCGATTACTTCAAGGTGCCGCTCGTAGCCACGGCCAGTTTGAAACTGGAGGCTAACGAAGACGAGCGACGGCTTCTCTATGTAGCGATGACCCGGGCGAAACGTATGCTGGCGCTGACATATGCGGAACAGAGTAGTGACGGAAAAGTCCTGATGCCAGCTCCATTTGCGGCTACTATTGGTGAGATGCTTACGGTTACCACTGCCGAGTCTATTGTGCCGTACGAATCATTACCGCTACCCAAAATTGAGTCACCAACCATGGCGGTTATAAAGAGTCTCCTCTTACGTTCTGTCACTGACCGTGGGCTTTCAGCGACGTCACTTAATAACTGCCTCAAGAACCCGTGGCAGTATCTCTACCGGAATGTTTTCCATGTGCCAGAAGTGCAGGCACTCCCTATGCTCTATGGTACGGCTATGCACGGCGTCCTTGAAATGGCGACCAAACACCAAACTACAAAGGGTACTCTGCCGACACTGAGTGAACTGCGAGAGGTGCTTATTCGTGAGCTTGGCCGCTTGCCATTAACAACGGTTGAGTTTAGTGATCTGCTCGAAAAAGGGCAAGAGACTTTGGTGGTA
This sequence comes from uncultured bacterium, assembly GCA_937867625.1. Classification (GTDB taxonomy): domain Bacteria; phylum Patescibacteriota; class Minisyncoccia; order Phycocordibacterales; family UBA918; genus OLB19. The sequence goes on from CALMKR010000006.1 coordinate 3,705, forward strand.
TACCTTGAACACTTGGCAGCGACGTTGGCGCCGACTTCAAAAGCTGAGCTATCGGTGAAGGTACTCCTGCCGACCAAACACCCTCTCGTCCCGTTATTGCCCCTCACCGGTAAGCTTGACCGGATTGACTTACATGCAGATGGTACCGCCATGCGAGTTGTTGATTATAAAACCGGCAAAGCTAAGACGCGCAACGATATCGAAGGCAAAACAGCCAAAGCTGATGCGTCGTACCGACGTCAGTTGTCATTCTATTCACTCCTCTTGTCACTCCATGACGATGAGCGTTATCGGACTGATGAGGGGGTGTTGTCGTTTATCGAGCCAGATAGCAAAGGGCGCATTCATGATGAATCCTATACGAGTGGGGAAACCGAACGAGCAGTCTTGATAGAAGAGATAGAAGCTGCGATTGAAACTATTGTCTCGGGAGATTTTTTGCATGACGAAGCACTGCTTGAGGCAAGTGACTATGCTCATCTGGGTAAGCTACTCTTTAAACAACTGCATTCCTAAATCATGATAAGCAAAAGAAAACACCCCAATGTGGGGTGTTTTCTTTTGCTTCTATAGTTCAGTATGATTTACGAGCCTGCTTCTGGCGTGGCTGCTGTGCCACCTTCGAGTTGAGCAATTAACCGTTCAATGATTTGCTTGACAACTGGGTATGGCTGAGCACCATTGATGACTGCCTTTTGGTCACCAACAGTAACTACTGAGTATGGGGTACCCTGAGCACCAGCTTTTACACCATCTTCGAGACTGGCCTCAACAGTAGCGGTGTGACGACCACTTGCGAGACATGTATTAAACTCACTTCGTGAGACACCAGCCTTTTCAGCAAATTCTGGAAGCTTGGTCATGTTGGTTGGTTCGTTTACTGAGCGTTCACCAAACACAAGGTCAGAGAACTTCCAAAATGCTTCATCATCACCGAGTTCGCCAACACAGTAGGCGGCTTCGGCAATACGTGGCGCATTAGGATGGAGCTGTGCCAATGGAAACTGACGGTATACCCAAGAGACCTTACCAGTTACACCAAAGTCTTCCATGATGAGCTTCATTGTTTCGTGGAAGTTTTTGCAGAACGGGCAGTCATAGTCAGAGTATTCAACGATGGTGATTGGTGCATTTGGGTTACCTCGAATAAAGTCTTTTTCAGTGACCGGAGAAAGCTCAATCGCTTTTTCCGCTTTTGGAGCTGGAGCATCAGTGTTTTGGGCACTGTTAGTTTTTCCGCCACTAAAGTAAATAGCAATAGCGATAAATGCGAACCCAACCACAATCGCAAACGGGATTCCCATATTTGAGCTAGGTTTTACGACAGGGGCAAGGTTTTGGTTTGTCTCTTCAGGCATACACAATAATATCAATAATGAATATGGTCACAGTATAACATGGCATTTAGGGAAATAAATCGTGTGGTATACTCTTGGGGATTGGCTACATATGACATTTTTTGAATCGATTACGCTTGGCGTACTCCAAGGATTAACAGAATTTCTCCCGATTTCCTCGTCCGGACACCTAGTTCTCGCTCACGATTTTTTGGGTGTAGTGGGCGAAGGATCCCTTGCGTTTGATGCGGTTTTGCATCTTGCGACCGCTACCGCTGTCCTCATTTACTTCAAAAAAGACTTCTGGATACTGTTTCAAGCTCTCTTGCGGAAGCTTGGTCGGCTCCCGGTTCATGCGCCAGACCTCACGATGGCCTATGCACTCCTCATTGGTACTATCCCAGCGGTAATTATCGGTATCTTTCTTGAAGATATTATGGCGACCCTGTTTCGAAACCCGCTCCTGGTCGCAGGGTCATTGATTGCGGGGTCCCTCCTGTTTATCTATGCGGAGTGGTTTTACTACAACTCCACTCCACAAAACGATATGAGCCTCAGCAAAGCGGTGAAGATTGGTCTGTTCCAATGTTTGGCTTTTGTACCGGGCTTTTCGCGTTCAGGAGCCACGATTGCTGGTGGTAT
>CALMKR010000007.1 GCA_937867625.1 uncultured bacterium
AGAAAAAAAGTGTAATTGTCGGAATTGATGTAGCGTCCTCAGTATCTCTCACAAAAGAGGGTCTTAAAATACCTTTGGACAATAAAGAAGCTACAACAATTAAATGGAAAGACCTAAAAAGTCTAAAGCTTAGTGACATTGAAGGAGCTGTTTCTGTATATACCTTAGACGATGCTCAAACTGCGTCTTGGGTAAAAAACAACTCTGACGTGATTGCGTTCAGAATAAAAAACAAGTTTCTTCGCTGGGTATTGTCAATCTTTTTCAAATCCTGTCACGTTTAATCAAATTCGCCTACCAATAACATCACCACCTCATGATCACTGCAGAAATATTCTTCGCCATCGCCGTTCTTGGTGCACTCATTTATCTATTTTCGAGATCTACCTTTGATCCGTCGATAGAAACGGAGTACAATAACCAACTTGTAAGTATTCGCAACGCGTGTAATTACATCACTGAAGTTGAAGAAAATCTTCGAAGTCAGCTACATACTGTTTTAAACGCAAAAACTTTAAATATTGCTATTTCTTCGGAGAAGCAAAAAGAAATTGAAAAGTTGCGGGCTCAGCTTGAAAATGATAAGCCTAATTCTTCTCAAGAAGCTTTAAAAGAAGCTATAACCCAGCTACTACATTTTGAGTTTATAATGCAAGCGGCTTTAAAAAATGAAGCTGACAATAACCGGGTCATAGAAGAAATTTATCATGTTCTTTCCTCTTACAATCTTTTACGCCAAAATTTTGAAATCAAAGAGCATGAATTAACGGCAGCATTTAACGCTGCGCGGCTAAATAAAAAGCTAGAAGAAACAAACAATTTCAAGGCTGTGCTGAAGGCATCAAATGATCTGTTACGCAAGTACGTCAAAGTTTCGACGTCATTACCTTCGGCAGAACCCTGCACCTCTGCTTTTCATATTGATCAAACTCGGTTTAACTCTTTGATGAAAAAATACTCTCCTGATAACTCACTATGAATAGTATCCTTCGATTGATTGGAGCTGTATGTGCCTTATGTTTTTTGCTAGTGGCTATTGATCTTACTGACGCTCCAGAACCAACACCAACTCAAAACCTGATTACACCGACACAACGCCTTGAAATTTCTGTAGGAGGTACTGTCAGATACTATAAGGTTCCGTTAGACCAAGTGATTCACATTATCACAGACGAAAACGGAAATAACATCATCATTCAATTCATTCCTGACGAAGAACTTAAATACCCAAATGGCAAACAAACAAACCAGACAGCTGCGAGTGCTGAGCAGCAAAACTAAAAATACCATCACGTTTTTCACGTCAGTTCAATACAACGTAAAAGATAAAAAGCATGACGTATCGATTGTTCCATTCGAGCACGGCCTTAATGCTTTCAATCCTGAGCGTGCTAAACTGAAATCAAAGTGGAAAGCAAAGCATAAGGCGCAGCCTCAACACCGTTGATTTCAAGCTTGGGGGTATTGCTGACAACGATATCCCCAAGCTATCCCAGTCATGCATATTATATGTCCAACTTGTAGAAATGAAATTCCTATCGGCGACCAAGAAATTACTGCCGCTACTGTTTGCGTATGCAACAAATGTATTGAAGCATGCGTGTTTACTGATTCTCTAGCATCTCGAAAATTGGAGTATGAGGATTGGTTATATTTAATCACAAATAAAAAAGAGCTATTCAAGTCAATTGATAGCTATCAAAAAAAATTAATTGACGGTCTTAAAAAAACCGCAATTGACCATCTCTTTAACACCTTCAAGTCTAGTACAACAAAATGAAACTTTTACTCCTTCTTAGCATCTTTGCATTGACCACCTCTGACGGTCCAACAGTCGCTATAGTGACT
>CALMKR010000008.1 GCA_937867625.1 uncultured bacterium
AAATCCGTATAATACCCCCACAAACGCAATCTCGGGTGAGTTCTGATTGAGAGATGTCGCGGAGGTAAATCACAGTCGTAATGACAATTTTACAAGTGCACCTCTAACATCCATATAAGCAGCACGGACACGTGTGGCTTTTTGTGTGTTAGGGAGGCAGCAATAATTTTTAGCTTTATGAAGTTAAAGTACGAAGACTACGCCTCAGTTGGTGCGATGGAGCAAAAGACCTTTGCCATCTCGCCAGCGCCAATGATTGAAGTACCTGACCTCATCGAACCACAACGAAATTCGTTTAAGTGGTTTGTCGAGACAGCCCTTAAAGAGATTTTTACCGAATTCTCGCCAATCACCGACTACTCAGAAAAGAAGTTTGAACTCCGCTTCAAGAAGTACGAACTTGGTGAAGCCAAGTGTACTCCTGAGTATGCGAAGGAAAACAAGATTACCTACGATGCGCCACTGCGTGCTCAGGTGATTTTGAAGAACAAGACTTTTGAATCCGAAAAGGATCAGGAGATGTTCCTCGCTGATATGCCAGTTATGACCGAAAACGGTACCTTCATCATCAATGGTGTAGAGCGTGTTATCGTGCCACAGCTCGCGCGTAGTTACGGTATTTTCTTTACCGCGAACGAAGTTAAAGGCCGCACCCTCTTTGGTGCGAAGATCATCCCAGCCCGTGGTGCATGGGTAGAAATCGAGTCAGATGCTGACGGTGTGATTTACGTCAAAATCGATCGCAAGAAGAAGTTTCCAATCTCATCTCTGCTGCGTGTCCTTGGTCTTGAGAAAGACAAAGAGATGATTGACCTCATGAAGGGTGTTGAACGTGGCGAAGAATACATGAAGGCGACTATTGCCAAGGATGGAGCGAAGACCACTGATGATTCGTTTATCGAAATCTACAAGCGTCTGCGTGATGGTGACCTTGCAACGGTAGAAAACGCTCGTGAATTCGTCCGCTCACTCTTTGCGCCAGAACGCTACGACCTTTCAGAAATTGGTCGTCACCATTTCAATGAACGTTATGGTCTTCCGACCGATGCGAAGGCTACTGCCGTTCGTACCGTGTCTATCGAAGATATGAAGCTCATCCTCAAGAACATCATTGAGATGAACCATGATCCACTGGCGATGCCAGACGATATCGACCACCTCGGTTTCCGTCGTGTGCGTTACTTTGGTGAAATGCTCCAACAGCGTGTCCGCGTTGGTATGACTCGCATGAAGCGAAACATTCAGGATCGTATGTCGACCATTGAGGCCGAAACCTCACTCCCAATGCAGATCCTCAATCCGCGACCACTCCAGGCTGCTATCAAGGAGTTTTTCAGTACGAACCAACTCTCGCAGTTCTCCCAGCAGCAAAACAACCTCGCTGAAATCGAGCACCTCCGTACGCTCTCAGCGCTTGGCCCCGGCGGTCTTACGCGTGAACGAGCCGGCTTTGAAGTGCGTGACGTACACACGTCTCACTATGGGCGACTCTGTCCAATTCACACTCCAGAAGGTCCAAACATTGGTCTTATCTTACGTCTTTCAATGTACGCTAAGGTCAACCGCTTTGGTATCATCGAAACTCCATACGTGAAGGTAGAAAAGGGTCGTGTCACCGGTGAAGTAACCTACATGAACGCCCACGAAGAAGAGAAGTACACCATTGCGCACGCGGCTATCGAACTTGATAAGGATGGCAAGATTAAAGAAAAGTTCGTTGACGCACGTAAGCGAGGTGACGCGCTCTCAGTAAAGCGTGAAGACGTGGAATACATGGACGTGGCTACGAACCAAGGTTTCTCAATTGCGACCTCAATGATTCCGTTTTTGAACCACGACGACGCCAACCGTACGCTCATGGGTTCTAACATGCAGAAGCAGGCGACTCCGTGTCTCATCACCGAAGCGCCGATTGTGGCCACTGGTGTTGAGGGAGTAGCGGCTCGCGATAGTGGACGTGTCGTCTACGCCGAGGAAGCTGGTGAAGTCATTGAATGTGATGCGAATCACATTGTTGTGAAGAACAAAGAAGGGAAGAAGAAGGAGTACCCACTCACAACCCTCCAGCGCACGAACGACTTCTCTGCCTTCTACCACCGTCCAGCGGTAACGCTAGGTGATAAGGTAAAGCGTGGCGACCTCCTCGCTGACACCACCTCAACTGACCAGGGTCAGCTTGCGGTAGGACAAAACGCTCTTGTGGCCTTCATGTCATGGAATGGTGCAAACTACGAAGACGCGATTGTTATCTCAGAACGTCTTGTGAAGAATAGTAAGTTTGCGAGTATTCACCTCGATGAGCTCGAAGTGTCGGTTCGTGATACCAAGCTTGGACCTGAGGTTACTACTCCAGACATTCCAAACGTGAGTGAACTCAAGCTCCGTAACCTTGATGAAAACGGTATTATCCGCATCGGTGCTGAAGTACGTCCTGGTGACATCCTTGTTGGTAAGGTAACGCCAAAGGGTGAAACTCAGCTCACCCCAGAAGAGCGACTGCTGCGCAGTATCTTTGGTGAAAAGGCCAAGGATGTGAAGGATACCTCACTACGTCTTGAAGCCGGAAAGCGTGGTCGCGTGATTGGTGTAAAGGTATTCTCACGTGAGAATGGTGACCAGCTCGAAAGTGGAGTGATCAAGCGAATCCATGTGACGGTTGCTCAAGTACGTAATGTATCAGTGGGAGACAAGCTTGCCGGTCGTCACGGTAACAAGGGTGTTATTTCTCGCATCTTGCCAGAAGAAGATATGCCGTACACCGAAGATGGTCGACCAATTGATATTCTCCTTACACCACTCGGGGTACCATCTCGTATGAACCTTGGTCAGATTCTTGAGCTTCACCTCGGTATGGCCGCGGGAGCCCTCGGCTACCAAGCCGTCGTGCCACCATTTGCGGGAGCAAATGAAAACCACGTGAAGGCAGAGCTCAAAGCCGCTGGATTCCCTGAAGACGGTAAGATTCAGCTCCGTGACGGTCGTACGGGCGACAAGTTCGCTCAGAAGACAGCGGTCGGTATCATGTATATCCTTAAGCTTCACCACATGGTGGAAGACAAGATCCACATGCGATCGATTGGTCCGTACTCACTGATTACCCAGCAGCCGCTTGGTGGTAAGGCACAGATCGGAGGTCAGCGCTTTGGAGAAATGGAAGTGTGGGCGCTCCTCGGTTATGGTGCTGCTCATACGCTCCGCGAAATGCTCACGATCAAGTCCGACGACATTGTTGGCCGTTCAGCAGCCTTCGACGCGATTGTTCGTGGCGAAAAGATTCCGCACCCACATACGCCAGCCGCGTTTAACGTGCTCGTGAATCAGCTCCGCGGTCTCTCCCTCGATGTGAAGCTCGAGAAGGAAGAAGGAGAGGCTCGACCACGTCGCAACCGAGATGAGTCAATTTATGAGACCAATTAATCTTCGATAGAATATGTCTACATTTTCACCAAAGAAGCCGGCCCTCACGCCAAACCAGTTCACGGAGATTGGTCTCAAGCTCGCTTCACCAGAAACCATTCTTGAATGGTCATACGGCGAGGTTACCAAACCAGAAACCATCAACTACCGAACGCAGCGCCCCGAAAAGCATGGTCTTTTCGACGAGCGTATCTTCGGACCAGTCGAAGACTACGAATGTAGTTGTAAGAAGTATCGCGGTATTCGTTACAAGGGAATTGTCTGTGAGAAGTGTGGAGTGGAAATCACTCGCGCTATCGTCCGTCGTGAACGTATGGGTCACATCGACCTCTGTGTACCGGTGTCTCACATCTGGTTCCTCCGTGGTGTACCAAGTCGCATTGCGCTCCTCACTGGTATCACCGCATCAGCTATCGAGAAGGTAGTGTACTTTGCGGGATACATTGTGACCAAGGTGCGCGAAGATGAACGCTCACGTCTCCTTAAGGAACTTGATACTGAGTTCAAGGCTAAGTACAAGGAACTCCAGAACGAAGACGCTCGCGAAGCGCTCAAGACTCGCATGGAAGACATGAAGCGCGAGATTGAAGGCATCGCGGCCGGATCAGTGCTTGATGAAACCACCTTCCACAAGTTCTCAATTAAGTACTCGACGCTCTTTGAGGCGAAGATTGGTGCTGAATCAATCTACGAGCTCTTTAAGAACCTCGACCTTAATAAGCTCCAAGTACAGCTTGAAGGTGAACGTGAAAAGGCTGGTGCAATGGAGCGAGCGAAGCTTGATAAGCGTCTCTCACTCGTGAAGGGAATGATTCATGCTGGCGTGAAGCCAGAGTGGATGTTCCTTACTCGTATCCCGGTGATTCCACCAGCGATTCGTCCAATGGTGGCGCTCGAAGGCGGACGTCATGCCTCGTCTGACCTCAACGACCTCTACCGTCGCGTGATCAACCGAAACAATCGTCTCAAGAAGCTTATTGATATTATGGCGCCAGACGTGATCTTGCGTAACGAAAAGCGTATTCTCCAGGAAGCGGTAGATGCGCTCATCGACAACTCGATTCGTCACGGCAACGCTGCCTACTCAGCCCTTGGTCAGGCGCAGCGTCGTCCACTGAAGTCTCTCTCAGACTACCTCAAGAGTAAGCAGGGGTACTTCCGTCAGAACCTCCTTGGTAAGCGTGTGGACTACTCTGGACGTTCAGTGATTGTGATTGGTCCGGACCTCGCCCTTGATCAGTGTGGTCTCCCGAAGCATATGGCGCTTGAACTCTTCCGCCCATTTGTGATTGCCGAGCTCCTCAAGCAGGAACTCGCGTACAACATTCGTGGTGCCGGTCGCTTGATTGAAGACGGAGTGCCAGAGGTATGGGCGATTCTTGAAAACATCATCAAGAACAAGCACGTCCTCCTCAACCGTGCGCCGACTCTCCACCGTCAGGGTATCCAGGCCTTCCGCCCGGTCCTCATTGAAGGTAACGCTATCCAGGTGCATCCACTCGTCTGTCGTGCGTTTAACGCTGACTTCGACGGTGACCAGATGGCGGTACACGTACCACTTGGTGAAGAGGCCCAGATGGAAGCCCGCGAGATTATCTCTGCGAACAAGAATATCTTGAAGCCTGGTTCGAGTGAACCGGTGGTATCAGAAAAGCTGCTTGACCTCGCCCTTGGTGCGTACTGGATGACCAAGGTAGTACCTGGTGCCCTTGGTGAAGGTAAAGCTTTCTCATCTCCAAACGATGCAATCAACGCGTTTGACTACGGTATCATCGACTTCCGCGCTATGGTCAAGGTGCTTGCTACTTCAACTGAGAAGTATAAGCAGTTTGAAGGCAAGGTATTTGAAACCACCGTTGGTCGTCTCCTCTTCAACTCGGTATTGCCAAGCGATCACGACTTTGTGAACACCCAGGTGACCCAGAAGATGCTCTTTAAGGTAATCATCGACATCATCGATGAGCGTGGACCAGAAGCGGTACCAGCGATTGTCGACAAGCTCAAGAAGCTTGGCTTCAAGTACGCGACTGTTTCAGGTACAACCTGGGGTATTGATGAAGTGAAGGTGCCAGCTGGTAAGGCGAACATCATCGAAGAGTCACGTGCTGAAGAGCAGAAGGTATTTGCCTTCTATGACGAAGGACTCATCTCACGAGATGAACGTCGTCGTATGATTGTCGAGATCTGGCACCGGGCCAAGACTCGTCTTGAAAAGCTTCTCCCTGAGACACTTGACCACAATGGTTCAGCTTTCGAAATGTGGGACTCTGGTGCTCGAGGATCACTCGGACAGATTGCGCAGATGGCAGGTATGAAGGGTCTGATCGTGAACACCCGAGGTG
>CALMKR010000009.1 GCA_937867625.1 uncultured bacterium
ACTTTGGTCCGGAGCATGCCACTCATCCTGTGTACGGCAAGCAGGCAGCCCATCCAAACAGTGACTCAGGGCAATTCCTTGAAATCGGAAACTCGGTGTTTATTGAGTATATCAAGCAAGAGGACGGCAGTTTTGCCAAGCTCCCACAGCGGAATGTTGACTTTGGTGGTGGCCTTGAACGTATTGCAGCAGCGAAGGTAGGGAACCCTGACGTATTTCACGTTGATCTGCTCCATACCGTGGTACAGCAAATTGTTGATCTATCGGAACAGCTCTATGCAGGGAACGAAGTGGCTTTCCGTGTGATTACTGACCACATTCGTGGGGCCGTCTTTATGATTGGAGACAATGTCTATCCAAGTAACGACCAGCAAGGCTACTTTGTCCGTCGTCTCCTTCGTCGCGCCGTACGGTATGCGGATAAGATTGGTATTCCAGCCGGAAAGTTTGCTGAACTAGCAGAAAGTGTGATTTCGACTTACGAAATACACTACCCAAATCTCGCAAAGAAACGTGAAGACATCAAGACTGCTATCGCTCGAGAGGAAGAACAGTTCCGCAAGACCCTTGAAGCCGGGCTTAAGCAATTTAATAAGGTTTCACTCCAGATTCACCTCACGAGTAAGGAGATAGATGGTCAGAAGGTGATAGATCGTGATGTAGCACCAGTAACCAAGCAGGCCATCAGTGCACAAAACGCCTTTGATCTCTACACGACCTACGGCTTCCCAATTGAGCTCACCGAAGAAATCGCTGCTGAGAAGGGACTCATTGTCGAGCGAGCTGGTTTTGAAAAGCTGATGAATGAGCACCGCGACCTCAGTCGCGCCGGCGCCGAACAGAAGTTCAAGGGCGGTCTCGCCGATCAATCAGAGCAGGTAGTTCAGTACCACACAGCCACTCACTTGATGCTCGCGGGCTTGCGCCAGCTCTTGGGTACCCATATCCACCAAGCGGGAAGTAACATCACCGGTGAACGACTCCGCTACGACTTCACTCATCCAGAGAAAATCAGTGACGAAGATCTCCGCCAGGTCGAGACCTATGTGAATAATGCCATCAAACAAGGCGGCCCCGTCACCATCACCATGATGGCGAAGAGTGATGCGCAAAATGACCCAACTATTGAAGCATCGTTCTGGGATCGTTACCCTGAGGAAGTTAAGGTCTACACCATGACCACCAAGGATGGTGTGGTCGTCTCCAAAGAACTCTGTGGTGGGCCACACGTTGATGACCTCGCCGACATCAAGGGTACGTTTAAGATCACGAAAGAAGAATCGTCTTCGGCCGGTGTCCGTCGTATCAAGGCGGTTCTTGAATAACACACCAGAGACAATCCACGCCTCACAAACAACTTCGACCACATTTGGTAGAAGTTGTTTGCTATACTACAAACAATATGAAGCTCTTTAGTAAGCGTGGTGGAGAAACACGGGTTGGTGCCATCATTGAGATTGGCTCTGGGAGCGTGCTCACTGCCGTAGTAGTGTCTGAAGCTAGTGCAAAACAACCAACGATTGTCTGGGCCAAACGTGAATTTGCCAACATTGGCATTGATTATGACTTTGCCCGGAGTATCAAAAGTATGCTCACGGCATTGATGAACAGTATGATTGCCCTTGATAGTGAGGGACGTGCTGCACTTGAGACTAGTTTTCCACGATATAGTATCGATACACTTCAGGTTTCTATCACCGCTCCCTGGTCTTACACCATCAGTAAAGTTATAGAATACGAAAATGACACACCATTCACCATTACAAATGCGTTGATTGATAACTTAACTGAAAAGGCCAACGAAAAAACCATGGGGGCGCTCTCAGAAAGCGAAAAGGAGCATGGTTCAGGGCTTACTATCATGACGCGTGCGACCACCGACATTACAGCCAATGGTTATCGCACGATGAGTCCAATTGGCCAGCCCGCCTCGGTAGTGGCGCTGACCCAGGTGTCGGCTATTGCCCAAAACCTCATGACGAGCGCGATTGAAGACCTCCGTCAGCGCATGTTTACGAAAACCAAGCTCGAACGCTATTCCGCCATGCTGGTTTTTCACAGTACTATCAAGGACCTCTATCCTGATATGACCGAGTATTGTCTCGTTGATCTCACCTACGAAGCCACCGAACTCGCTATCGTCCGCGGTGGGGTACTGCAATACACCACCTATACACCACTTGGTATCAATACACTGGTCCGGAACCTCGCAACGAGACTTGATATACCCCAAGGAGACGCGCAGACGCTCCTCAAGCGTGCATACGATGCTGATTCGCTTGACAGTGTCGCCGCCAAGCAAAAAGACGCTATAAACTTACTCATGAAAGAATACCAGGATGCCCTTGAGGTGCTTTTCCACGAGACGGGAGATAGTCTCGCTATACCAAAAATCCTCTTTTTGCATAGTAGCTACCTGCATGAACGCTTTTTTGATAACTATATTGCCGATGCTGCGAAGGCTGCCACCAGTTCCGCCCATACCGTACACACGCTCTCACACGACCTCATGCTCACCCAATTCACCGGTGAACAGAAAATCGACCTCCTCAAGCGTGGTATCGACACAGGTGTCCTTATGAGTGGACAGTTTTTCCACAAACAGGGGAGTGCCGCTCGCTTTACCCAGGTATAAAGAGCTATACTGTAAAGAAGTCTATGACACAAAAATGGAACCTTCAGGACATTCGTCCGACCGAGCCGCGTCGACCCCGTACCGACGGTCAACGTCCAACTATTATTCGGCCGCAAAGTAACGAAGGTGCTCCAGTGCGTACCCATGTTGGTGACATGAAGCCTCCACAGGCCGGAGCCGGTCTTGATATGCGTCCACGACGTATGGCACCCGAGCCAGAAACCGAACCAGAAGAAACACACTTTGCCTCAGAAGAGGATGAGAGTTTTGATCCGATCCCAGTTATTAATGGCAAGAAAAAAAACCGCCAACACCTCATCATCGCCTCTGTCTTATTCGTGGGCATCACGAGTATTGGTATTTTTATTAGTTACCTGACAGGCGGTGCAACGGTGACCTTTTATCCAAAAGTTCGAGAACTTAACGTAAATGCCACTTTTACTGCGTACAAGGAGCAGCGTCCTGAGGAACTCAGTTACGAAATCCTCACCCTTGAAGCCGCGAGCGAACGCCAAGTAGAAGCGAGCGGCCAAGAACAGGTGAAGGTCCAAGCATCTGGTGAAATCGAAATCACCAAAACTACCGCTGGTGCCGAGCGCCTCATCAAGAACACTCGTTTTGAAACTCTTGATGGGCTCGTGTTCCGTATTGAAGAATCAGTGGTTGTACCAGGCGCTGTAACAGTAGATGGGAAGTCCGTACCAGGCACCATTCGCGCCAAGGTCTTTGCTGATCAAGCTGGAGACAAGTACAACCTCAAGGCTGGTACTGATTTGAAGGTACCAGGCTTTAAGGAAGGCAACTACATGGACCTCTACAACGCCATTAGTGCCAAGAATCCAGCCTCCTTTGAGAACGGCTTTGATGGACCAAAGTTCATCATCAACGAGGATGCGCTCGCGACCGCCCGTCAGAGCCTCCAGGCCGAGCTCCGGGACACGCTTCTTGCTCGTATTGAATCAGAGCGCCCAGCTGGTTACACCACGTTTAAGGATTCGGTCGCTATCGTCTACAACCAGCTCCCAGCGGTTCAATATGGCGACAAACTCGTTACCATCAAGGAACAGGCTGTTCTGCAGATGCCGCTCTTTAAAGCTGATGATTTTGCCTCATTTATTGCCAAAGAAACCATTGTTGGTTACGAAGAAGACCCTGTCCGTATTGATAATATCGATCTCTTGAGCTTTACGTACAATAGCGCCACCACCAGTCAGAGCACGCTCGCAAACGAATCAAGCCTCAATTTCAAGATTGTCGGCGTCCCAAAGATCGTTTGGACCGTAGATGAAGGGAAATTGGCCCTAGATCTCGTCAGTAAAGAAAAGACCGCTATTCCGCAAATTATGTCGAGTTACCGAGGAATTGAGAAGAGTGAGGTCAAAATCCGCCCAATTTGGAAACGAGCGATGCCAAGTGACCACACCGAAATCGATATTATCGAGGTTATAAGCCAAAATTAACGGTTATACCGTTGACGAATTGCAGTTCTTTTGCTACACTCACTCCCGTCTAAATGGATCAGCAAGAACTCGACAATTCAAGTGACGACCTCGTCTTCGGCACAGTGGAAGAAGCGCTCCCAAATGCGCTTTTCCGCGTTATTCGTGACGATACGAATGAATCACAAATTGCCTATCTCGCTGGTAAAATGCGACGGTTTAGAATCAGGGTTTTAGTCGGCGATCGAGTTGGTATGGTTATCGACCCGTACGGCGGCAAAGCACGTATTAGTAAGAGAATGTAAGAAGAACAACATGAAAGTTCGTTCATCAGTCAAAAAGATGAGTCCCGATGACATCATCGTCAAGCGACGAGGTGTTGTCTTCGTAATTAATAAGAAGAAGCCACGTCACAAGCAGCGACAAGGCTAGTTAACAAAAGTGTATGCGTATTTCAGGTATCACAATCCCCGACGATAAACAGCTGGCCTATGGTCTCACCGCTGTTTATGGCATTGGACTTTCGCGCGCGAAAAAGATCCTTGCCTCGCACAAGATCAACGAGACAGTAAAACCTACTGATCTAAACACCGAACAGGAAAACCTCATCCGTGAAAGTGTCGAAGCCTTCACTATCGAAGGTGAACTTAAGCGCGAGGTTTCTGCCAACATTAAACGCCTCAAGGACATCCAAAGCTACCGTGGTTCACGCCACACCAAGCGTTTGCCTGCCCGTGGACAGCGCACCAAGACCAATGCCCGTACCCTCAAGGGTGTAAAGAAGACGATGGGTAGTGGTCGCCGTAAGCTCGAAAAGACTTAAAAGTCTCTCTTAATTCAAGTATCTTAAACATATGGGAAAGAAACGAATCATGAAAAAGAGCGGCGGCTCGGATGTAGCAGGCTCTTCACGAGCTCTCAACCGCATTCCAAAACGTAAAGTAGCAACAGGTCGCCTTAATATTTTGGCCACTTTTAACAATACCCTCCTTACTCTTTGTGATCCAAAGGGTAACGCGGTTATGAGTGCCTCTTCAGGAGCACTCGGCTTTAAGGGTTCTCGCAAGAGTACTCCGTTTGCCGCAGCCAAAGTTGGTGAAATCATCGGCGAAAAGGCTACCCAGATGGGTATGAAGGACGCTGAAGTCATTGTCCGCGGTGTCGGTGCTGGTCGCGAATCAGCGCTCCGTGCATTTGCCGGCAAGGGTATCAGTATTACTCGCATCGTCGATATGACGCCAGTACCATTTAATGGTCCTCGTGCGCCTAAGCCTCGCCGTATCTAATCACCAACAATATGATAATTGGTCCTAAATACAAGATTGCGAAGCGTCTCGGTGCTCCAATCTTTGAAAAAACTCAGACAGCAAAGTTTGCTCTCTCAGAACAGCGTCCTGGTCGTCCACGAAAGCGTGGAGGCGGACAAGCAAGTGACTTTAAGAAGCAGCTCATCGAAAAGCAGAAGATGCGCTTTATCTACGGTATCACCGAAAAGCAGCTCACTCGTTACGTAAACGAGGCGATTGAAAGTGGTCACCAGCCAATCGCGAAGCTCATTGAGCGTCTCGAAGGTCGTCTTGATAACGTGGTATACCGTCTTGGTCTCGCAAAGACCCGTCGGTTTGCTCGTCAGATGGTGGCTCACGGTCACATTATCGTTAATGGTCGTCGTCTTTCAATCCCATCTCACAAGGTGAAGGTTGGAGATGTGGTTACTGTCCGCGAGGGAAGTAAGGGAAGTGCGATGTATCTTGGCCTCCAGGAATCAGATCAGCTTCTCTCAGTCCCTTCATGGCTCACCTTTGATGCCAAGGGGCTTGCGGGTACAGTGACTGGTGTAGCTAGTTATGCACCAGCTGAGTTTATGTTCGATGCAGAGCAGGTCCTCGAGTACTATAGCCGTTAATGAAACACTCGTCGTTTTAGTCACGTTGTAATCACACACACTATGTTGGAAACAAATGTAACCCTCCCATCAAAGCCACGAGTTGTTTCAGAAGAAGAGTTTCAGGGCGTCTACGAAATCGACGGCCTCTTCCCAGGCTACGGCCACACGCTTGGTAACTCACTTCGTCGTATTATCCTCGCGTCTCTTCCTGGTGCCACAATCACTCAGGTCAAGATCGAAGGTGTTGCGCACGAATTCGCTACCATTGCTGGTGTTCGCGAAGACGTCATCACTATTCTCCTCAACCTCAAGCGCGTACGCTTTATGCTCCATGGTGAAGGTCCGATCAAAGTCACCCTCAAGAAGAGTGGCGTTGGCATGGTAACCGCTGCGGACATGACCGTACCAACTCAGATTGAAATCCTCAGTCCAGAACAGGCTATCGCTGAAATTACCGAGAAGGGTACAACGCTCGATATGGAAATCACTATCGAACGCGGTCTCGGCTATGTTCCGCGCGAAGTACACCAGAAGGACAAAGTTGAAATCGGTACTATTGCACTTGATGCAGTATTCACCCCAATCCGCCGTGCGAACTACGAAGTAGAGAACATGCGCGTTGGTGACCGTACTGACTACAACCGTCTCCGTCTTATGATTGAAACCGATGGTACAATCACTCCTCGTGCTGCCCTCGAACAATCAATCGAAATCATGATTCACCAGCTCAAGGCCGTTATTGGTTTCCAGGATCAAACTCCGCACACCAATAATGCTCCTGAAGTTGAAGTCAAAGAAGCAGCAGCCGAACCAGACACTGAAGTATTGAAGACTCGTATCGAGACACTCGAACTCAGTTCACGTACACTCCAAGCGCTTGAAACCGCGAGTATCCGTACAGTTGGTGGCCTTGTGCGAAAGAAGAAAGATGATATTCTTGCGCTCGACGGCATCGGTCCAAAAGGAGTAGAAGAAATTATTGAACTTTTGACCACTATGGGTCTTAGTCTTGCAGCATAACGCATATTAGTATGGTACACGGAAATAAAAATCGAACATTTGGGCGACCCCGCAATCAGCGGACTGCTCTTATGCGTGGTTTGGCTGTCTCACTCATCCGTGATGGCAAGATCAAGACCACAGAAGCAAAGGCGAAAGAACTTCGCTCATTTATTGAACGTCTCGTTACTCACGGGAAGAAGAATACCGTAGCTGCTCGTCGCATTGTCGCGAGTCGTCTCGGCGAACCAAGTGCAGCCGTCATCAAAAAAGTGTTTGATGAAATTGCACCAAAGTTTGCAGAACGTGCTGGTGGCTACACCCGCGTGATCAAGGTTGGTCGTACTCAGGCTGGTCGTGATGAGGCAGTAATCGAATTTGTTGAATAATTATATGACTACCTCAACTACAACTCGCACCCACACCATCGACGCCACCGGAAAGCGTCTTGGTACTGTGGCGACCGAAGCAGCCAAAGTACTTCTTGGTAAGGACCAGGCTGACTTTGCAAAGCACCTCGTGTCCGAAGTAACGGTCACTATCACAAACGCCGGCAAGCTTGATATTTCTGAAAAGAAAAAGAAAGACGAAGTCTACCAGACCTACTCTGGATACCCAGGTGGTCTTCGTAGTGAAACCCTCGGACACCTCGGTGACCGTCGTGGTTACGCTGAAGCACTCCGCCGTTCTATCAGTGGTATGCTTCCGAACAACAAGCTCAAGAAGCCGATGCTTAAGAATCTCATAATTACTGAATAATATGGCTACTGCAACTCGTTACATTGAAGCCATTGGACGTCGTAAGACTGCCACTACCCGTGTGCGTCTCACGCCAGCCAAAGAGACTTCAGTCATCGTGAACAACCGTCCACTCGCTGAATACTTCAAGCACCTTGGTCACCAGCAGGTGATTGAGTCAGTACTCGCCACTCCAGACGCTGGAATCGAGCACTACGCAATTACTGCCAAGGTACAGGGAGGTGGTATCTCAGCGCAAGCTGATGCTATCCGTCTTGGTATCGCACGTGCTCTCGTGAAAGAGAAAGAGGGACGCCGTATCACTCTCAAGAAAGCCGGACTCCTCAAGCGTGATGCTCGTTCAGTTGAGCGTAAGAAGTTTGGTCTTCTTAAAGCTCGCAAGCGCCCAGCTTGGTCAAAGCGCTAACAAATACAAAAAAGCCCTTCTGGGCTTTTTTGTTTGTTAGTGCTTTGACGGGCGGAGCGATACGAACCGCCCCTTCCTAGGGCGGCGAGGCAGCGAGCCGGGGTCGACAGCACTTATCTAGAATTGGAGCGTAGCGAACAATTATAGTTAGTGACTGGTGACCAAAGCGATAAAAATGAACGGATAGCTGCGTTGTGCTTCGGTAAAATATCTTTCGCTCTACTACTCGTAGCACTCAAGACATTTTCCTCGCACGCCTTGCTCTCCATTTCATTTTTAACGTTTCCTATTCGAAGCGTTAACAAAAAAGCCCTTCACTTGGGCTTTTTTGTTTGTGTTGTTGTGTTTTAAGCAATGACTTCTGTCCCTTTTAAATACAATACCTCATTCGGTGTCTT
>CALMKR010000010.1 GCA_937867625.1 uncultured bacterium
TTATTTTGATTAGTTATGAATGCGGGTGCCGGTGAAGGGACGGCCGGCCAGGTAGTCACGGAGACTATCGAGCTTCAGACCATTAAGTTGAGCCACCTCGATATTGTCTCGCTCCGCTACTTTGGCCGCTACCGGGTCAAAGGGGGCGGAGAGACCAGGCGCCCACTCATCGGGAATAAGTTTGCGGAAGTCGGCCCAGGTGATGTCTTCAATCTTTTGTGCGTCTGGGTTGGTGTGTGGGTTGTCGGTGTAGACGTAGTCGGTATTGGAGAGGTTGATGACGGTCTTGGCACCAATCTTCTCCGCAATCTGGACAGCGCGCAGGTCAGTCGAACAGCCAGGACGATACCCCGCCGCAATGATGACGCGGTATTGATCGGGCACGTCAAGGACTTCGTCAGGGTTCTTGATCATGATGTGATAAGCGATATCCCGAAAGATGGTACGCAAGAGGTGGCCATTGAGGTGAGTCGAGTGGATGCCAAGCCAATCAAGGTCGTCACGCGTTAGTTCGGTGACTTCGCCAGCGGCGTCTTGGTAGCGACGTGCCGTCTTGCCTCCACCGGCGATGATAATAAAACGACGACCACTTTGGGTCGTTTCGGCACTTACTAGTGATTTGAGGTTCTTCAAAAAGGTGGTATCAATCTGATCGGGAACGATGAGTGATCCGCCTACTGACATGACGATAGTTTCACTGATTTTCATAACGTCCTTATTGTACGTGAGTGGGGTGACTTGTAAACAAATCTGAGGTGGTACAATAGGGTCATATGGAAAATGAACCACAACATATTGAAACGTCAACGCAGCCAGCACCTACTACTACCAAGCCTGCCATTACCTCTGGTCGTCAATTGCTCCGACAATCACTCAGTTTTACCTTTAGTAATTTTTGGCCACTCTTTGCTATCACACTACTTGCTGGACTGGTGACACTTCCCGGTCTCATACTCGCTTTTTACCTTGGTACCCAGCTTGAGGCACCGCTCGCCATGCAGTATGGCCTGGCGATTCTGGTTACGGTCCTCAGCCTCATCGGATCAATTGTCGGGATGGCTCTAGCGACGCGTGCTACGATGCATGCGGGGGAGTGGCGGCTGTCTGCTATCCTCGGTAGTCTTGGTACCTTGTGGTGGCCATTATCACTCACCATCTTTTTTGCGTATGCCGTGATGGGCGCGGGCTTTATTTTCCTCATCATTCCTGGTATCGCCTTTACTATCTTCCTGATGCCAATTATGTGGGTGGTAGCAGTGGAGGGGCTACAGGGTAGGGCGGCTTTGGTGCGCTCAATTGCGCTTGTCTCTGGACACTGGTGGGCAGTTTCCTGGCGTTTTGGATTCCTTGGTCTCGTTTGTCTGCTGGCTCTTCTGCTGGGATTCTTGGCTGTACTTCTCCTCTCACCAGCAGCTTTTTTCCTCTACATGATCAACGAGACGCTGGCGATCGTTGTCTCAGTCGCTGGTGCATTGGTGGCGTATCTCGTTGCTATGACTATCGGTACGTTTGTGATGATGCGGTACTCATTCTTGGTGTATGAAGATCTGGTGGCATGTGCGCCGACTGCCCCAGTACCAAGTCGTTGGAGCGGCTGGCCACTCTCTGTAACCCTTATTGTGGGGGTGGTGGCTGGTATCCTATATCTTATTGCCATGCCGCACCTCACGCTTGAAGATATGCGAGCCAACAGTGACGAACCTGTACCGTGGGAGGCCTCGATGACTGATTTTTTCAATTAATCAAACTATTACAAAACACTGCACTGCCATACTGGCAGTGCAGTGTTTTGTTGTGGGTGTGATTACCGTGCAATGCGGACACCCCAGTGATTGGTG
>CALMKR010000011.1 GCA_937867625.1 uncultured bacterium
TAAAGGACACCAAGTTTCTCGTTTCAACACCACTCAGTGCCTGTGCTCCTGTCAGAGTGCCAGATAACACGCCCGCCGGTTGATAGCTTTGATACATCATGAGCTCGCACCCAATAGCCCCTGTGCCAACCGTACTATCTGTACAGTTGGTAGTTAATCCTGTTTTGCCAACATAAACAGTATTACCGGTAGCTCGAATGACATTTATAGTACGCGCCTCGACACCATCTGTACTACCGCTATTGTCTCGTCCAGCTACAAACACTGGATTGGTGGTTGAACTCAGATCAAATACCATGAATTCGCAGCCGTTTGCCTGCCCAGCAATCTGCGAGCAGGCAGTGGTATTACTATCTTTACCAACATACAAATTATTTCCATGAATATACACAGACTCAACGACAACAAGTCCTATTCCACTATCATCCCCGGACATGTCTCGTCCAGCTACAAACACTGGATTGGTTGTACTTGAAATATCGAAGACGACGATTTCACAACCCGTAGCTGAGCCGGCAGTTTGTGCACAAGCAGTCGAACCACCTTCTTTCCCAATCACCAAAACATCTTTAGATGCAAAAATACTATTTATTTCACGATCATTTGAACCATTAGACGCCCCATCTGAGTCTCGACCGCCGGCAAATACAGGATTGGTAGAGCTCGCGATATTAAAGTAAATCAATTCACACCCGACTGCAGAACCGGCAGTCTGTGCACAAGAAACACTGCTATCACCATCCTTACCAATATATAGCGTTGAGCCGTAAACAAATATTGCCTTAGTCCTCTTTCCTGTCACACCGCTACTAGACCCGTCCGAATCCCGTCCGGCTACATACACAGGGTTTGTTGGATCGGAAATATCATATACCTGTAATTCACACCCAGCCGCAGAACCAGCAATTTGTGTACATGCAGTTGTACTACCATTTGTCGTTACATAAAGATAGTCCCCCGCAATAACTATCGCTTCGTAACTAGTGCCAGCAGCACCACCCAGACCACCATCGACGTCCCGTCCGGCTACATACACAGGGTTGGTAGTACTTGAAATATCATATACCTGTAATTCACACCCAAAGGCACTACCAGCCGTCTGACCACAGGAAGTACTGGAGGCTGTTGCAGCAACAAAAAGATAATTATCTGTAGTAACAATATCATTAAATGTTGCCCCCGTTGTAGTACCAGCCGCCGAACCATCAGCGTCACGTCCTGCTACATACACAGGGTTGGTAGTACTTGAGATATCAAACACCACCAGATCACACCCCGTACCACCCGAACCAGCAGTTTGGCTACAGGCATTAGAATTAGAGTTAATACCTCGGTAGAGATAATTACCCGCTATATGCAGAGCTTCGATAGATTGCGCACCGTTGGTGGTTTTCTGACCACGGTTATCAAGCCCTGCCACAAACGTTGCTGCACGAGCATTGTCATCCAACGTATTCCCAACCGCAATGATATCGCCACTATTATTAGTGAACGTAGCGTTATTGGCAAAGAAACCATTTACCACCAGATTGCCACTTGGTGCCGTCACGGTACCTCGCTTAATGTCAAAGTCGCTGGTCGTAGCGTTTGTCTGCGTAAACGACCAGGCTCCCCCAGTACCATTAAAGGACACGTTCCCTAATGTTGTCACCTGCGCATCAATCACCTTACCGGTCGTAGTGGCATTAAACTCGAGCACCGCCAGTCCTGATGTATAGGTCGCTGTTGAAGAAGCTCGCAGTGACCCCGCTACCGCAGTCTTGCCAGTTGGCGTATATACCGATCCATCACGCAACAAGAGTGAGCCGTCAGTTAGTGTTGTACTGGCATTACCAGTAATCGTCACTATCGCACCTGGTGTGTAGCTTGTATCATCCCAGACCACCAGTGCCGCTGGACTTGTGACGGTGAGAACATCACTGCTGCCAACAGTATACCGAATGTCACTATCGTCCGCACTCGTGTACTCCGACAAATCAGCATTCGTCACAGGCACTGACGTACCTGATTCACTACGTACAATCACATGATTACGGTAGAGATGAAGTCCCGATATATTGGCAAGGGAATCAGTCTTCGTTATGGTATTAGATTTCATGGCACTGGCTCCGTCGGTAAATACGATAAATGGTGTGCCGGTGGCAAAATACTGGTCAGATACCGAGAAACTAAAGACGCCTGTCGTAGTGGCTGATGTGGCATTGGCTATATAATTAGTAGCAAGCGGCACTACCAAACGCATCGCTGTTGCAGTAGCGTAGGGCGTCACACCGTCTTCTGCATATACCACACCGGAAACGGTGTACATAAGACCAATAGTCCAATTGGTATTATTACCACTATCATAACAACCAACTGAACAGACGAGTGGCGTGGCGGTAGCACTAATATTATTTGAGTCTTTAATATCGAGATAGGTAAGTGTAACGGTACTACTTGATTGTGCATCAAGTCGCCACTGGGTACCAGCGCTACCTGAACGAAGAGCGAGTCTCGTACTGGTTGATACTCCTGAAAGGACGGCATTTCGCTGCACTACCACCGTCGACCCGGCACTGAAGGTGGTAGTCGCCGTAGTGGTGGCGATAAGAGTCAAATCATAAAAAGTAGTGGTTCCAACCGCAGTTAAGGTTTGGTTGGCACCAGCCAAGTAGACATTACTCTGATTGGCTCGAAGTTCACCGTTACGAGTAAAATTGCCAGCAATACTGAAGTTGTTTGAGGCCAACGCCAACACTGAAGACGAGGCAACGGTGAGATCGGTGGTTGAAGCGGCGGCCTGTGTCTCCGCAAAACCAACCGTGGTCAGCCCGGTCAGTCGACTGGTTCCGGTCATGGTGCCAGTGAGGGTGGTTGGCAACTTCATCAACAAGAGCTCGCACCCGACCCGCTGATTCCAAATCTGTTCACATGGTATCGCACTCGCTGCCCGCCCAACCATTATGGTTGAGGTGCTCACTACAATTGGTGTAGTGCTAAGGCTCAATTCGCCGCTCGTCTCGAGACTGGCATCAACGCCACGCATAAATACCGGATTCGTGGTACTTGAGATATCAAACACCATGAGTTCGCAGCCAGTGGCGGAGCCAGCCACCTCAGAACAGGCGGTGGCAGAACCGGCTTTTGCTACATACGCCAATGAACCGGTAGCGGCCACAAAGTTTATACCCAAGTTCCCTACTCCTGTGCTATCACCGGTAACATCTCGCCCAGCAACATAGGTAGGGTTGGTGGTACTTGAGATATCAAACACCATGAGTTCGCAGCCAACCGCCGAGCCAGCGGTTTGGGAACAAGCCGTAGCAGAACCAGCTTTGGCAGCCAATAGCAAACTACCATTAACAGTGAGATTGTTAACCGCTAGTGTCTGTGTCCCCGCCGCTGAAGCGGAGGCGTCACGTCCAGTGATGTACGTTGGGTTGGTGCTACTAGAGATACTAAAGACCATGATTTCACAGTTTGAGGCAGTGGTACTACAGGCAGTCGCCCCTGCCGCAGCCTTCGATACATACAACACGCTGTTATTTGCCACCAAACTCGAGATGTTAATAGACGCTACACCTGCCGCTGTACCATCTACATCTCGTCCTGCGACATACACGGGATTCGTCGTACTCGAGATATCAAAGACCATGAGTTCGCAGCCGGTAGCGGAGCCAGCAGTCTGGGAACAGGCGGTAGCATTTGCCGCCTTGGCAACATACAGATAGTTACCATCCACCGTCAGATAACTCATTGCAACGTTACCCACACCAGTACTATCACCGGTAGCATCACGACCTGCGACATACACGGGATTCGTGGTACTCGATATATCAAAGACCATGAGTTCGCAGCCGGTAGCGGAGCCAGCGGTCTGGGAACAGGCGGTAGCGTCACCGGCCTTTGCCATGTAAAGTG
>CALMKR010000012.1 GCA_937867625.1 uncultured bacterium
CAGGACCAAGGTGATGGCGAAGAATATCTGCGCCGGCAGCAGGTAAAGATGACGGCGTACATTATCAAGAAACAGACCAGGATTAACTAGATGCTCAATCAAATCTCCAGCAAAGACAACGTCAAATTTTTTATCAAATGAAAAATCTTCTGCAGCAGCTTGTTTGTAGCGATAACGATCAGGTTCAGGTATTACCGATGCGTCATAGACAATATCAATACCCCACACTTCTTTTGCTCGGTTACGAAGTAATTTATGTGGCCATTGCTCACTCTCCCAAGTAATACCCTGCCCCCAAAAACCGACGTCCAATACCACATCATTTGGGTTAATCAAATGGTGTAAAACATCAACTTTATTAAAAAATTGTAGTGTTTCCATGTTATTTTTTACGCACACAAAACATGATGTCATGAATAAACAAAGTTGGAAATAGTTTTGCCAACAATTTGTAACGACTTGGCACGTGTCCAGTAATTTCAAGCAATTCAAAACGCGCCTCAAGCAAACCCTTAAACTCAGTAAAGGTAAAGTGGTTTATGTGTGTAGGGTCTTCTAATGGAGTGCCGCTTTTCCTGCCGAGCAGAAACTTAATACGCGATTGGAGACTATACGCATGCGGAACAGTACCGACTAATATACCGCCCGTTCGCAAGACTGTTTCTATCTTCTCAAACACTACTGCCGGAAAATATATGTGTTCCAAAAATTCACACGCCACCACCACATCATACGTGGAAGGAGTAAAAGGCCAGGCACCATTGAGGTCGACATGTATCGGATCCACTCCAAGTGCACGGGCTCGCTCCAACGCCTCGCTGTCAATATCAGCACCAGTGACTGTGTTACCAGCAATATACTCCCTGGTTAGCTGCCCATCTCTACAACCGATATCGAGCACTTTTTTTCCTGTACCAATGTGTTTTCGCAAAAAATCTCCTCGTTCTTTGAGAAGAATTGCGAACCCATCGCCGCGACGTTTGTGGTGTGACTGATATACCGTCTCAAGTCCTATCATAGAATGTAATCGTTAATGAAACGTCTTAAAATAATATTGCCCTAGTATATCATTAAAATATATATTACGGCCACATATAAATATCAGCATTTCTCCCTTATTTACAAGGAAATCACTCCCGATTTTCGGGAGTGATTTCCTTGTAATACAAATGGCCTACTTTTTAAAATGGCACATCCGTACTATATGTAAAGTTAAGATCGTTATTATTTACCGACTGATCCCGAAGGTGACCATTAAATTTCCAATACCCCTGTAGATTTGCACCATTCTTAAAACCGGAAGGATTCGCAAATATGCTATCAATTTTTGTTGCCGATAAAGATCGACTCCAGATTCTCACATCATCAATTTTTCCTTTAAAAGCTGTCACCCCATCCTCTCTACCTCCGATAGAAAAATCAGCATTAGTATCAGCTATTGCATGTGGAGCAGAGTTGTCTATACCAAGAGATTGACCGTCAACAAAGAGTTCTGTCGTACCACTGGCAGCTCGGTATACCATAGCCACATGGAACCATTCATTGGCATTTTTACCATGAGACACCCTGTGCGTAGAGTAATTATAACCACTTGATTCATCATTAAGGTGAACACCTAGTTCGCCTGTCTCAAGAAACAAAATATACTGAGTTTTATCTGCGCGATTCCACTTTGAGATTAACGGCATATTATCCGTGACATTCTCTGGTTTTACCCACATCGAAATAGTAAGGTCGCCTGCAATATCAAGATTTTGTTGCTCACTATCGCTTATATGCAAATAATCATGCTCCGATTCAGTTAATTGGATTGATCGATTTTCTGCAGCATATGCATTAACTGCCATCAACCCAAAAATTCCTAACAGCGACACCTTGATCAACATTAGAACAACACTGCGGACCTCAAATGTCTGTAACATATAATGTCTACTTATAACTAATACAGCTATTATATAACAGCTGGTATACGTCTAGGTAGAGTAGTTATGTAGAACGGACAACTACCTCACGAGCGATCGCCAGGTTGCGACCAATGATTTGGTATATGTATCACCAGATTGTGCAAATCGACTCATTGTCTCTACACCTGCCGTGCCGTACCGCGTGCGCAATTGGGTATCAGACACCAAACGAGATAGTGCATTGGCATACGCCTCTACATCCCGAGTCGGCACGATGAGTCCATGTACGTCAGGCAACACGAGCTCGCCGGCACAACCAACATCAGTTGCCACAACCGGGACACCAGCTGCCAGAGCTTCACCAAGCACCATCGCATACCCTTCATGATCAGACGACAGAGCGTAGATATCAGCCGCCTTCATCAAGGATGCAATGTGTGTTTGCCAGGGATACAGCCTGACTGGCGAATGAGTTGGCCACAAGGAGGTCACTAGCTTTCGTACCGCTGACTCAGCCGGGCCTTCTCCTATGAGTACGAGCTGCGTATGTGGATGTACCCGCTGCATCTCATAAAACGCTTTGACGAGTAGTGGCAGATTTTTCTCCCGGGCAAAACGCCCAACTGACAGCACCGTCACCATGCCTGGTTCTGTTGGCCAAATCGGTTGTGCCGTGGCCGTCAAAAAATCTCGTAAATCAGATTCGATAGGTAGTACAGAAATGCGATTTTCTGCCACTCCCCGTTGCTGTAATGAGACGGCAATCCGCTTTGACACCACCCGGATACCAGTCGCTCGACGCAACACAAATAATCCAAGCGCTGCCCGAATACGGTTCCCCCATGATTCTGTGCGCCAGTACGGGCCACTATAAAAATCACCGTGCACCTGCACCTGGAGTGGCACCCGAGTGATACGAGACAGTAGAAGTCCGAGTAACCCAAACTCAAACGGGCTCTGGACGATCAATACTGTCGGGCCGAGCTGCTGACAAGTCCGTAGCTGCCGATACATTGCTCGGGTTACCTTCCATCCAACCATCAAAAAATTCTTTCCGACGACGGGATGGATAGTGAGCTGATTTGAAACTAGCGAGGATTCCACCTTGCTCGTTGGAACAAACACATGAAGTGACGAGAGCTCTTTTGCATAAGCAACTTGTCGAGCAAAAGCTCGCGACGCGTGGTCAAACATTTTTTTGTCGTGTCCCAGGGCAATAACGTGCATACTAGAATATTCATTACAACTAACAAACCATCATTAAGGTATCCAAACAAAGCGCCACTTTACTCCTGCACACTGATCTTTTCTGACGTGATTCGGGAATAATCTGGGTGCTCGTCAGGAAAAAGATTCTCCACGAGATACACATCATCTTGTGCCACGGCTTTAGTCTCACGACTTTCTGTCGCCTGCCGGAATGCTTCCATGTCAGTTTTGGATAAAACCCGAAAGCGGTCAGAAAGACACAATTTCTCAAACACTGCTTGGGGTACTGTCACATCAAATAAATGGAAGACCCGAAAGTTCAAATCCGCCCCTTTTGAACGACCGGAGTTTGACACTCGAGTCTCAGGGGGACATACCGAGGTCTCATAATGCGCTTGCATCTGTTCAAGCTCATCACCTGAAAGACCCAGATCAAGTTCAGAAATTTCTTCTTTTAATTCACGATCGACGCTGTCTTCGATGACACGCACATCAAGTGCACTAAATGCTTCAGTGACGGCAAGAACAGATTCCGGCAAATCTGCTGGCGAAATCGCACCAGTAGCTGGCCGTGCCAGTGGTGTCGTAATATAAAAACGAGCATCATCGGCTTCTTCGCCATCACGGAATCGTATGTTTGCACCAAAGGAATTTTCAAGCTCGGTTTTTGCTGTCGCGGTGAGCTTGGCTCCCCCGCCAAGTGCCTGGTAGCGTGGTTTCCCCTCCAGATCTTTACCACGTATCGCTACATAATGTTCTGTCGCCACCCCAGCTTCACCAACGACGATAAACTTGCGCACCAAGTTCGCAATTGATACATACACTTCAGCTGATGGTAATTCCTCCGGTTGAGATAAGCCTATGCGTTCCATGCAGATAGTATACCCGATTCTGGGTGATTTTAGGTAAAGCTCCGTTAGTCGTCACGCAGCCGAGCATTTGCTATACTACATGACAATGCAGATTACCTTTGTTACTCCCCTGTTTCCACCCGATGTGAGTGCATCCGCTACCTACGCCAAGACACTCCTCACACGGTTGTCCAACACCAATACTGTCACCGGTATCATCTATGGTTATTTGCCCGAAGCAGTAACAGGTACAACACTCCTCACTGTCGATAAGCGTTCACGTCCGCTTACCCGTATGATGGAGCTGTTTTTGCTCATGTGGCGACAACGACACGCCAAGCAATACATCGTCACCAATGGTCCAGCGACAGAGCTGCCCCTGCTTCTACTCGCTCCGTTTTTACGCGGACGACTGGTGTTTGTTATATTCGATACCGCCGCCGCTTCGCGTACGGTCTTTGCTCGGCTACGTCTCGCCTATATCACCCTTTTTGCTCATCGCCTTATTACCCCCCGTATTACCACACTGCTCCCGATCGAACACCACCCGTTTATTCCTACCGATGCAGCCGCTGAAATAAACTACCAGACCGCCTGGTCGACTCATCTCACTGAATTTTTTTCATCATGACCAACCTCACCTACCAACAGTACGTAGCAAATGAACTGGACATATTGCGACCTGTGCTTTTGGCACTAGGCTATACGCTTGCACCAGCACAAAAACACGTCCTTGGTGAACGCGCCATTATTGAGGCGCTCACCACTGTCGGTGGTCGAAAGCTCATCTTGGAAGGACAGGACGCTTTGGGCGTACCGGTCATTATCAAGGTCGCCAAAGAAGCAGGTGGCCAGGCCGAAATCAATCATGAACGATTGTGTCGGAGTAAAATCAACGAGCTGGCATTTGCCTATGATGTCTTTAGTGTACCAACCGAAAGGCACCATGCTCGTCATGGCGAATACCTCATCAACATTCAAAATTTTATTCCGCAAGAGCAGAGTTTTTTGGAACGCCCTTTGGCCGATCAGTTTCAATTTGCCCTCGATGCTTTTAAAGCACAAGAACACTCACGAGCCACCACCAGTCGCAATATTTCTAGTATCACCGCCACCTTTGGTCTCGTTGACGCGTCGTGGTATCTCACCACTCTCAAGAATTTTTTACCCCTCCATGCTACCGACCACGCCACCCACGCACTCCTCACCGAAGTTGCACAGCTTATCGAAGCTCAAGTAAAAACCCTTGAACAATACGGGGGCTTCTTGACCCACACTGATTTTGTACCGCACAACTTCCGTATCCACGACAACAAGTTATATTTGCTCGATTTTTCGGCCATTCGCTTTGGCAACAAACACGAGAGCTGGGCTCGGTTCATTAATTTCATGACCCTCTACAACCCACCACTAGCGGACCTCCTTGTGCAGTATATCGAAACGAATCGTGCCCCCGAAGAAGCCCAGTCCCTATGGCTCATGCGCCTGATTCGTCTAGCTGAACTCATTACCTACTACCGCAAGACGTTACCCAAATCAGATGGTGATCTCGCCACCCTAAATACCGCCCGTATTATATTTTGGAGTGATGTACTTCGGCAGGTGCTGGCGCGCACCGCGGTACCGGCCACACTTATTACGAACTACACCACCCTACGCGACACTCTGCGGAGTGAGGATGAAAAGAAACGCCAGGTTGGTCTACACTAAGCCGCCTCAAGCTGCGTAATTAAGGCACCATATGTATCTAACAAGGGATGTTGCCATACCTGACCAAGAGCTTCATGCAGTGATTTTTCAAACCACATTTTCGACTCCTTCCCCCGATTAAATGCACTCCAAGCCTCATCACCAACTGTAGCAATATAATCAAGAAGACTTTCCGCATTATGAATCTTGTCTGCTACTGAAACCAACCACACCGACTCACCCCCTGCCACGACCTGCTGTACATACGCCGCCTTACGTTCCTCCCAGGGCAACGTTTTGTCCTCGGTCACGCTATCAATAATATCTACCACCGCCTGACCAGCGACGGTTAATACCTCATCTCTGGTGACGGTCGTATCTTCCAGTACGTCGTGGAGGAGAGCGGCCATCACCACCTCTTTTGTAGCCCCGGCGGTGGTGAGGAGATGGGCCACCATCACCGGATGTATGATATATGGAGTATTATCCGTCTTTCGTACCTGTCCGGCATGGGCACGTACGGCTAGTTGCAAGGCTTGTTCAATACCAGTCATAGCTATTTAGATACAAAGACGATTAAAAATCTCTGTCCGCATGCGCTCTGCAATCACATCCCAATTATATACCTCGACCACCATCTTCCGGGCATTATCTGCCACCCGCTTTGCTTCCTCTGGATGAGCCAAAATATCTTCAACCGCTGTCGCAATCGCTTCTGGGTCATCAACCGGCACCACCCAGGCAGTACGACCAAACGGACTTTCCGCATCAGTAGCAAACGAATGTTCCGTCATACCATCAATTGCTGTCGTAATAAAAGGTAACCTCGATGCACGGGCAGATAAACTAGCATTCCCCAATCCTTCCGAACGACTCGGCATCACAAAAATATCTGACACCAAACGATACTTCGTGACCACACCACGATCGACATGTCCAGTGAAAATAACGCGGTCTGTTAACCTCAATTCGTTGGTAAGCTTTCTGAGCATTAGCTCATCTTCACCTTGACCGACCACCAAAAACTTCACGTGTGTTGGTAAGTGTACGAGCGAGCGAATCACTACATCAAACGCTTTTTGGTGCACGAGACGGGCCGTGTTCACAAGCCATACCTCACCCGGTTTTTTACCCAACTCAGTTTTGAGAGCGGTAATCTCTTCATCAGTATACGAATCTTCTTTGATCGCTGCCGGATTAGCGCCGTTGTAAATTTTGATGACCGGACCGGTATACCCACGCAGTGTAGGCCATTTAGCCAAGTGGTCAGAAATAACCTGAAAGACGCGTGCCTCACGAAATCCCTTATTTATAAAAGGCACAAATGGCTTGATGGCACGACGGTTAAAAACCTTGTCGTATGGGTCACCATCTTGAAGCGTCATGACGTACGGTACACGCACACCGAGCCAGCGAGCGAAAACTATAGGAATACTCATATACGACATCAATCCCCAGAGACCAGTAAAGTGTTCGGTCTTATGGAGCGAACGAGCTTTCAGAGCGGCCTGGAAAAGGAAGAGGGTCTTTGCCCATTTTCCACCACCGTTACCGACACGATGCACCAGTACATTACCAATCTGTTCATGCTGCGGCGCATGCGGTTCAAACCGGAGCGTCACCAAATGAAAAGCAATATCCGACGGTGTAATACGTTCAGTAATTTCTTTGACCGCGGCTTCCGCCCCCGACACAAAACTCGGATAATACGCCAACGAAAAAATAAGGATTTTTTGGGACATAGACAATACAAGTATAACAAACCAAAAAATAAAAGTCGCACGAGCGCCAGATGCGCACCGTGCGACGTTTTTTGGGAGTGGACAGGTACTCTATCCGTCCACTCCAGTTGCTTCTAGCCAGCTCGCAGATCAACCAGATTCCGCAAATCAGCTTCTGTGATCAGTTGGGTCGCCTGGTCAAGCTGCGGAGCCGGCCACCAGTCTGCCTCTTTACGGTGAGGATTACCGACAGGAGTACCAACCTTCAGCGTTACAATCACCGCTCCTGCCGGGAGATAGATGTTGTGACACTCCCCCGGCGAAAAGCTGAACTGATCGCCCTCAGAGAGCAGGGTCACCTCCGGAGACAAGTCACCTCCCTTACCCGGAACCGCTGCGGCCATCCAGCCTGACCAGACTTTGTAATGTTCAGTGATGCCTGCACGAGAACGTCCCGCCAGAGCAGCCTGTCCACCATGGTAATGGGCTTGTTGCCATGCACCTTCGGGCCCAGCAACGGTGATGACAATCATCAGTTCTTCACCTGAGGAAAGTGCGACAGCAAAACGCTTCTCACCATTGGGCATGGTTTTGCTTTTGTGCGACATACCAAGATTGCGCAGTACCTCATCAAAAGTTAGACCGTCTGCATTCACATCTGCCTCCTTGTGCCCACGGCACGTTTGATCCAATCTATACTAGAGCACAAAAAACACTATTTTGCAACCGATTCACGAATGTAGTCCGCCAGCTGGTACTGTTGTCTCCACCCAAGCGCTTCGAGACTGGTCGTATCATCGGCCCCAGACGAGCGGGTTGAGGTAGTGGCCGGAGCGTAGCTTTTTTCAATACCAAACATATCGGCCAACTCATTAAGCGAATACACTTCCTTGGCCGAAATCGCATACTCTTCACGCCTACCCTTCGTGGCGATACAAACGAGTGCCTCGACCGTATCTTGCACATGGGTAAAGGCCCTGGTCTGTGTCCCGTCACCATTAATAATGCCTGGAGTATGTTCAAGCGCACACTGTCGGAACGTTTCCACCACTGTGCCGTACCCGCCATCAAATTGCCCTGCTCGCTCACGCGGACCATAGACGTTATAAAAATACGCAATCGAATACGGGAGGTCGTACCAGCGACCATAGTTGTGAACTAGCTCGGAGTTCATTGCCTTGGCGAAATTGTATGGGGCCCGATGTCGACCATCAACCTCGTCTACACTTGTCGCTGAGACAAACTTGGTCGAAGAACCAGCATAGACCAACGTGCATTTCTTTTCGCGCCAGTACTCAAGTACGGCTAATGTCCCCGCAATATTCAAATCCCACACTACCGCTGGTTCGGTAAGACTCGGAGCGATACGTGAGTATTCCCCTAGATGAAACAGGGTATCCGGTGTTTCAGTGATTATTGTAGCAATGTCTTTGGTATGTCCCGTTCGGTACTCGACACCTGGCACATGATTAGCGACACTGCCGGTGAAATAATTATCGAGGGAAATCACTCGATGGCCATCATGTACCAAGCGCTCACAGAGGTGTGAGCCGACAAAGCCGGCCCCACCAGTGACTACAATTAGCTTTTGCATACGGGTAATACTACCAGAAAAGTCTTAAAATAGTTACTTTTAATCAAGACTACAACCATGCAAAAAGCACTATCTCTGATAGTGCTTTTTGCATTTAATTTCTGAGTTAAAGACAATCGAGACAAGGCGCCTGACTGAAGAATAACGAGGCGTACTGGTTGTACGATGAGTTGTTCTGAAGAAAAGGCAACGCCGTATCGTTGGCTTTTAGTCGGAAATTATTAGCCTTCGCAAGCGACACAGACGTTCCCACCAATGTGTACCCGTGGTGTGGCCGGTGCATTACTTACGACAGTTGGTAAATCGAAGTCAAAATTTTGCTCGTTGTGTCCCATATACCTACATTGTACTCCCGCTCGCCGGTCAGCGACGGGACCAGGTCCACCTACCTGTGTATAGCTCGGATGGTTTTGTTACTTTGCTCAAAAAACAACTCACCTTTCTCTCTCTGGCAAGGCCAGAAATCTTCCGCGGACTAAAAATAATCTGCTGCAGCATGTATAGGTGACCGGCCACTAGTTTGTGCTTTAGTTTTAATGTATTGCATAAAAAAACAGTAATGGTATACTCTGGATATTAAGGCCTTCGGGCTCCGAGAAAACCGGCTTCGTGCCGGTTTTCGATTTTTAGAACGCCTGCCCTTTAAAGAAAGAGGCGAGGATTTCTTGCAGATCTGCAAATTCAATTTGACTGATCACATCAATCTTTCTGATAAGTCGCTTTGTGCTGAAAACACGAAGTTGTGATAGACAAACATTTCCCAAAGAATCACCATAGTGGACTAAACGATAGAAAGGCCCCGATTTTTTTTACTTGTTAGGGGTAAACCATAAAACTGTTCACGTCCTACTTTACGAAAAATTAATACGGGATGTTCAAACAACTCGTTCTTACCGTCACTTTCAGCATCTACATTAATACCG
>CALMKR010000013.1 GCA_937867625.1 uncultured bacterium
TCTCGTGGGCTACGACCTCTCGGGTCTTATCTGGAAAAAAGTCCGCTACGGACTTTCCGCTGGTCGTGTACAGTCACCGGCCTTGCGTATCATCATGGAACGAGAACGCGAAATCCGTGCCTTCGTGCCCGATGATTTCTTCGTACTCACCACAACCGCCAAGGCTAGCAAAACAGCACTCCCCCTCACCTGTAGTATTGAACCAACCGAAGGGAGTGAAGCCGACCGTATCAAAAAAGTCGGAGAGAAGGGTACCTGGACGGTAACCGATCTCAAGGAGACTGAAGCCCGTCGTGCACCACGAGCGCCATTTACGACCTCAACTATTCAACAAGCCGCCTCGACTCGCCTTGGCTTTTCGCCATCACGCACCATGGGAGCGGCACAGAAGCTCTACGAAGCGGGACATATCACCTACATGCGTACTGACAGTACAACCATCAGCCAAGTCGCTCAGAAGCAAATCATCGCACACGTGAGTAGTGAGTACGGCAAAGACTACCTCGCACCCCGTCAGTACAAGACCAAGAGTAAGTCGGCTCAAGAAGCCCACGAAGCAATTCGTCCAACGAACATCGCCATGAAGAGCGCTGGTCTCACCCAAGACCAAAAGGCCCTCTACGAACTCATCTGGCGCCGGACCGTTAGCTCACAAATGAGTGATGCGCTCTTTGCACGTACCAAGGTCGTCGCCAATATCGCAGGCAAAGAAACAATTCCAGACTTCGCCGTCACTGGTGCTCGTATTACCTTCGATGGGTGGCTACGCGTCGACACCGCCTCACGCGGTGAAGATGTCGAGGTACCAAAGCTCGCCATTGGTACCGAACTAACGGTGAAAGAAATTGCCGTCGAAGCCAAACAGACCCAACCACCAAACCGCTACACCGAAGCTGGTCTCATCAAAGAACTCGAAAAGCGTGGTATTGGCCGACCATCAACCTACGCGAGTATCATGAACACCATCACACAGCGTGGGTATGTCCTTAAGGAAGGTCGTACACTTATCCCTACCGACACAGGAGACGTGGTTTCAACTTTCCTCGAGCAGTACTTTGGTGAGTATATTAGTGATACCTTCACCAGTGATATGGAAGACGAGCTCGATGAAATCGCTGAAGGCAAGCGTACCTACAAAAAGACGCTCAAGGATTTCTACACGCCGTTTAGTAAAGACGTGGCCGCCAAAGAAGATATTCCAA
>CALMKR010000014.1 GCA_937867625.1 uncultured bacterium
CAATTGACTGTTGTGTATAATTAGGGATAGTAAATGTTGGGATTTGTATTGATTTTGCAATTATATTAAAAGCATCTGACACAGCATCAACTTGCATAGTGTTAAGCCAGCCTCGACAGGCTAGCCCATTAGTTATTTATTAAGGTTTCTGTAAAACCCTTCAGAAGTAGTTCTTGCGCCCATACTTTTATTGATAGATTCTGGTATGAAAGAACACACCTCTTTGCCATAAGTGTTATTGGCAGGGTATTTACTGTCTTTGTCTAAGTTATACTTGTTGTTCTTAGAGTTTTGACCAGCTAACCATAACTCAAAATTTTCAAGTTTCGGTAAATCATATAAGAAGTTAGAAAAACAATGCCAGCGTTTATCTACAATAGTGCCCCATTTAAAATAACCTCGCTGGTCTTTTTCTAGGTAGCATCTTTTAAGCATATTTTGCCACAATTGTTTTGCTTGCTTCCAATAATGAATTTTTTCAAACTCTCCGTAGTACCCAACACCGTATACAGATATGGCATACAAATCTCTGACTTTTCCGCATTTAACGTTGTCAATATTTGCCTGTCGTGTATAACCTGTACCAATGAACTGTACCACACATGACTTACCTTTTCTGTCTAGTATAATAAACTCTAGGCCAGAATTACTTACAAATTTTTCCATAAAGATTCCTTTATATTTAACTAATGCTGCATGTTGCCATGCAGGCCAGACTATCTCTTGTACAGCTAAAACTGTACCCCACCACTTCGCTACTCTTGTAGCTACGGCTTACGCCTAGTCGTTACACCTTCTGCAATTATTGCAGCTTGGCTCGGTATTGTCTACTAAATTCTTAGTAGGTTTTCACCGAATTCGATGGGTTTATAGACGACCAGTGTGTTAATCGTCTTTCTGATTTCTATTGTTTGGTATGAAGTTTTCTAGTTCAGTTAAGAATGGCTCATTCCAATCTCCCTTAACTAGATACACACATCCAGCTTCTGCAATAGACGCAAATGGTAAGAACCTATTGAGCTTGCCTGAGTGTCCCGACATCTTACTACTTCTTACTGTAATTCCTTGCTCAGAAAGTGTTCTAACGTAGTATACGTTAGCTGCAGCTCCGCCAGCGCCAGTATCCCTAGGTACGATTACTTCAACTTCATCTGTACCGTCTATCCTAGCTGTCTTAGCAATATCCTCTAAAACACCGTTAGTAGTTTTTCTGAATCTGTACACGTCTTCAATATAGTAATTACCAAACTTATCTCTAGACATCTTAACGCCAGCAGTCCAGTCAGGATCACGATTGGCTTCAGATACTTCAGAAGATGCTAAGTCCCAAGCTCTAACTCTTTTTACAACTTCACTAGGTGGCTGTGGTACAATTTTTACCCATTCGCGTTTGAAGTAACCTTCACCTTCCGCTTTAGCAGTCCATGAACCGTGAAGGTACTTCAATTGGTTTACTCGTGGCTGAGCTAATAGGTTAGCTAAGTAGCTATTATTCTTAGGTGGAAGTAGGTATGGATTTGAATAAACATTCATTGCAATAAACCTAAATGATTTAGGCATGAATAGTTTATATGGAGGTATAGCTTTTATTTCTTCGTCAGTTAATCCGTAAGTACTTACTAATCCCCTGTCTTTACCATAACTCTCAAATAGTTCTTCCGGGCTGTCTGCCCATAATACTACAGAATCAATTACCACAAACCAACGTATAATATTCTCTGTATTAGGTTTAGGTACTCCATCTTCATCCAAACAAAAATCTACCCATTTCTTTAGAAATGAATCAGAATCTGGATTTGCTGTCATAATAAGTTGCGGGTGGATAGATGTACCAGCAGTACGCATCCGTGACAATAAGAATAAAACTTGATGTTCTGTCCAGCCAGTTGCAGCTTCGTCAATTAATCAATACGTTCAACAGTAGTCGTAAATTACCATCAGCAGCTTTACCTGCATCTATACATTCCTGCATAGTTCAGACTATATCATCGCCCTGTTTATAGGGCGTCGTGCGCTTCGCTTCACTTGAAGCTACTCCCTTGCGGGATAGTCGTTACACCTTCTAGTATATCACTAGCTTGGTTCGGTATTGCCCGTTCTGGAGTTTTACCGAGTTCACACGATTTTCTATGTAAATTACTTTACATAGGGGCAATCTACCCTTGTCAATTGAGAGCCTTGCCATCCACCAAGGTCATCGTCTGTAGCAATGGCTGAAAAGCTTACTTTAGCTCCAGAAGGGAAGCACCATTCTTGAGCTTGTGTTTTATATATTGCATCGAAATGCTTATAAACCTTCTTCGACTCATCGATCAAGCCCCCCTGCCTTTTCAGTTCTGGAGCTGTGCGACGAAAAATTGTACATCTAAATAGTGGGTCATGAATTGCGTCTAATTGTTTCATTAAACAAATAGCGGATTTACCGCCTCCTGCTGTATATGTTCAAACAAGGTCGTTACTCTTGTCCCGCAAATAATTGCTGCTGCATGTCACCATGCAGACCAGACTATATCTTAACCAATAGGTTATCCCCGTTTCGAGCCACTTGGCCCTACGCTTTCGCTAGTCGTTGCACGTTCTATCCATAAGATAGCTTCGCTCAGGATTGTCTCATTGAGAGTTTCCCTGAATTAGAGGATTGTTTTTAACGTGGAGGCACAGATTTTACCACCACCTACAAGAATTACATCTGTTGTGTTATCTTGTAAAACCATCTTCTGTTTCTCAGAGGCTGGCCCGAATACTTGTCTTGTCATAACCTTCCTTAGTCGTCAATTAATACTTCATAGTTAATTAGGGCATTGTAAATATCTGCATCTATAGAATTTTTATATCTATTTACAACCTCTTTAATAATCTTTTCCTTCTCAACCTTATAGGCAAGGAAAGCACTTGTCGGGTTAGTATGGTATCCGCAAAACACTGTTTTTCCATCTCTATTCACATGTGCTCCATACTTCATTTTAGTATTACACCAGCTAACACCTATCGGTAGGGTTCCCCTGCTTGCATCGCACTTTACAACAAGTGAATTTACTGCGTGAGGTACAAATCGGCAATATTCTGGGCAATAATGCTTATTACCTCTTAAAAGTATATCTTTCTCTAGTACCCAGCCATCACTATTAAAATTCTTTTGAGAATTACACCACTCAGCAAAATTTTGAAAACAAAGCCATTCATCACAGACAGTTACATCTTCATAAGTTGGGTACATCTCTTTGTAAGGTTTTGAGTAAGCTCTAGATAACATTGAAGACCATACAATATACTCTTTTTTATTATCTTTAGAATTATATTGACCTTGCCCGAAAAACCCAACGCCAAACTTGGTCTTTGCGTAAGGATCAAAAATGCTTCCTTCTCTGATCTGTTGAGAACTCACTTGCTGCCTTGTTCCAGTGTCACAAAATTCGATAACGATTTGAGTAGTCTTTATAAATTCAATAATTTTAAAGTCACCAAAGTTTCTAGAAGGCTTAATCCCACCAATTACGATATCACCTAGCTTGGACTTACCTTTCGGTGGTGCTTTCTTATTATTAACTTTGCCAGCTCTCAAGTTACCAGACGTAACTGATCTAGTATTACCATCTTCAAACTGAACAATAATGTTATTACAGTGGATATACTCAATAACAACTACTTCACCATAACTGTTAGTTTTGAATTTATCCCCAACCTTAATTTTCTCAACCATAGTCACCTCATACATATAAAATTATATTATATCAGGTCTAACCCAAAAGTCAATAAGTATAAACAACAAAGCCCTTGTACTCTCATACAAGGGCTTCTAATAAGGGTGTATATGTAGCCACACTATCCATGCTCATATACCAATGCAGCATAATTCTGCATTCTCTCCACTCCACCGACAAGGAGGAAAACTTTATCCCCAATGAGGCGTCTAACTGGTGCCGAATAATTGAATCGAACAATTAATTCAAGATTACAAATCTAGCGTTATACCATTTAACTAATCCGGCTATAAAACGACTATAACATTTAATGTTGTTTTGTCAATA
>CALMKR010000015.1 GCA_937867625.1 uncultured bacterium
ATTTTACGCAAGCATCTTGATAATAAATATAAATTGTGGGAATACCTCTGGATTGTTCCAGTAGTTGTTGTAGCCTATTTATGGGATATTGGTGTTAATTACACCGGAGCATCTCTACTATGCTGGGAGTTTCCCAAAAGCTGGAGAGAAGAGAAAACAGTTAGTGAAAGATTAAGCCGTTATAAGTTGACCGACTGCGGCTGGAGATCAAAGTACACAGCCTGGATTGGTCCAAAGCTGTTGGATAAGTGGGATCCTAAGGGCATCCACATCGGTTATGTCAAACCTACAATCATATAATGGAATTCCTATCTGGCCTATTGGCCTCAATCATCGCTAGTTTTAACTTACCCTCAGTAGCCCTGATGGTCTTATTCATTGGTGCCTTCTACGTCCTTCACATGGCTCAGAAGAGGCCTGACTTCGACCTAGGTAACATGTTTAAAAATGACAATGGTAAAGAATCGGCTGTTTCCTTAGGTGTCATAATTGCCATCATTTTGTCGGGTTGGATATTGGTATATGACACTATTGGTAATAAGGCTATTGACGCAACCATCTACTCTATTTATTTAGGTATTTGGTCAGGAACTTCAACTGCTTCCAAGCTGCTAGATGCATTGAAAACTAAGTGGTCAGGTTCTTCGACCAAAGAAGATGCACCTGAAGAGAAAGAAAAAGTATAATCTAGCATGACCATCGCTTTACAAAATATCAGATTTTACACGGCAGATAGCCCGTATCACTACACTAGTGATAATGAGCCTTTGCAAGATCTTGAGCAAAATGATATTGCTCTAAAGAACGCCGTAGAGGCGTTGTCTCAGACTATCAATACACAAGTTGTTGTAGGTAATTGGGCAACGCTTAAGGCTGTGTTCGACCTCCAACAAGAGATCAACAAACCATTTGCCTACAGAGTAAAAATCTGGGGTGCCAAAGATCAATCTGTACTTGCCGGTCAAATAGCTAGTCTTATTGAGTGTTCAGTATTCGGATACAACACTAATCCAGGCAACGTCGTAGTGTCTGGCATGACTATCGTTTCCAACACTTCTGTTGGTGCAGGCACATTGACTCCCGTTTTCACAGGTAATGCCAATAATCTAGAATTGACCTTTACAGGATACACTGGAACAAACGGATACGTTGTTGCCAAGATTGAGCGATTCGGACTCTAAGGATCAATCATGGCTGTCAAGAAACCTTCACCTAAAATTGAATCATTCCTGCCACGCCATAGGGACAGATTAACCCTGGAACCACCTGTGCGTGTTCCTCTTCCGTCTAAAGTTCGAGTTCTCGGACGAGACATAACTATCGGATATGCAGGCCCCGCTGAGGGATTCACTGATGCGGGTGAAATGCACGAGGAACACCTTGCAATCAAGGTTCTCGAAGGTCAGATAGAAATCGAAGAAGCCGATACGGTTCTTCACGAAACAATCCACGGTATAGATTATTTACTAGCACTTGAATTGACAGAGCGTCAAGTCAGGTTACTAGCCACGGCCCTAATAGGCATATTCCAGGACAATCCTGAGTACACGACGTATTTGGTACGTCCTCTGAGCAGGATCTAACAAGTTTAAATTGAGCGAGTGAGGGTAGGACTTTTCTTGGCTCATCGGGGAGTTTAGGCTCCCCACCAATTCCAGTACTTGCGTTGTCAAGTGCTTCTGTTAAAATAAAGACACAAACCATCTTAACAACCGTCAGATATTACACTCAGGCTGACGCTTACTACTACACCGTAGATAATCGTCCATTGACTGATCTGGCTACCCGAGACACTGAAATCTCTAATGAAGTGGAGCGTCGTACTATTGCAGTAGATATTACAGGTGCTTCTACGGCTACAATTAATCAAGCTCCTGCAGGATGGATTGTTGCTACTAATGGAGTAGGTGACTACACTATTACTCATGCCATAGGCAATACTAGTTATATCGGCATTGCTGGGATCGTAGGTGCTACTCCTGGATCAGCAACGATAACTGCTAGAACTAATACGACTATACAAGTTAAGACCTTCAACTTAGCGGGAGCGGCTACTCATTTGCGCTTCAACCTGTTGGTCACCGGATTCTAATTAAGGACTAATAATGGCAGGCAAATCAGCAACTTTTGAGAATGACTTTCTCAAGTTAATTTTCAATGGTACGGCTATCGGTAACATAGCAGACAATGCAGGCTCTAGCCCGCTAACAGCTTTGTACGTTGCTTTACACACAGAAGACCCCACGGATGTTGGAACCCAGAATGCTAACGAAATTTCTTACACTGGCTACGCTCGTGTTGCTGTTATTCGTTCGGGTTCCGGTTGGACGGTAACTGGCAGTACTGTAAATCCAACAGCAAACATAGACTTTGGTACTATGACTGCTGGCGTTGGTGGTACAGTAACTCACTGGTCAGTAGGGGTAGCTTCTTCTGGTGCAACTAAGATCTTATATCTAGGAACGGTTTCTCCCAATCCGGTTATAGCAATAGGTTCGATTCCCCGTATCAACACTTCAACTTCTGTCACTGAAAGTTAATAGTGGCAACTCAAGGAAGTGTATCTCTAGACTTCGGAGCCCTTCCTGGAAACAGCACGGCCTTCGTAGATATAGCTGCCCCTACGATGACTGGGGCAGAGATTACTAGTGCTTGGATAGCTCCTAAGGATACAATCGATCACAACGTAGATGAACATTGTTTCGAATCATTAGATGTTTTCGCTGGCCCTGCCACGGCTGGCGTTGGTTTCAGAATTTATGGCAGAGTCCGTGACGGTACAACGTACGGCATATTTAACATAGCATGGGTATATAACTAATGTCAGTACAAGTAATAGCTTCCAATGGTGTAGCAATCAACGGTGATGCAACCGCAAATGCATTGCAGGTAATCCTTAAAGATAATGCAGGCAATAGCCTAGCTGTAAATAGGGGCTCTGAAATTCCCACTATCCCTACTGCTATGCCTGTAGCCGGTATAAACGACGGTTCTTATAGAATTCTACGTTTAGACCGTATTGGATCTGTTAGACCTGGTTTTGATACTATGCTTTTCCACGACGACGTGGAAGGTACTACTATTAATTCTCAACTATGGACAGCTACTGCTACTACGTTTGCCAACGCACAATCAGCTACTACAGGCATTGATATGAACTCAGCCTCAGGATTAGCGGCTAATAGCACGGCTCAGTTACTTTCTCAGCGTCAGTTTTCAAAGATGCAAATGACTACTCTTCGTATGAGAATACGAACTAGAGTTATCCCTGCTGTAAATTCATTGCAGGAATTTGGATTTGGTCAACCTTCAGGGGTTGTGGCACAAATTCCAACTGGGGCTTTTTGGAGATACGCTTCCGGAGGTTCTATTATTCCCGTGTTAGCATATAATGGTTCTAATGTAGTTCAGGGAACCGATATAGCTCCTGATATAGTTGCTATCGGTGGGTCTGCAAACTATTACACCTGGGGTATTATTGTTGATGATGATAATGTTTTATTCACATGTCAAGACGTTAGTACTGGAAAGCTAATATCAGAGCAAACTTTGCAGCTTCCACTAGCACAGCCTAAGATATGGTCTGCTACGCACTTACCGATTTTTGCAAGAAATTACGTAACTACATCCGCTGCACCATTTGCTCCACGTATGTACATATCAGATACGATGGTAACTGCCTTAGATATGGTAAGTAATAGGCCTTGGGCTCATCAACAAGCTGCTATAGGTTCAGGTGCAGAGGTTCATCCAACGACTTTTGCTCAAACTTCTCAATGGGCTAACTCTGCCGCCCCGGCCAACGCTACGCTATCTAATACGGTTGCTGGTTACACTACTTTAGGTGGACTCTTCAACTTTGCAGCCCCAGCGGGTGCTGCTACGGATTATGCACTTTTTGCTTTTACGGTT
Source organism: uncultured bacterium (assembly GCA_937867625.1). GTDB lineage: Bacteria > Patescibacteriota > Minisyncoccia > Phycocordibacterales > UBA918 > OLB19. The sequence goes on from CALMKR010000015.1 coordinate 3,913, forward strand.
CCCGCCCCTTATAGTTTTTACTGTACAGGTATTTACATTTCTTCTTATAACGCTGGAGCAGCGGTAGCTACTACTGCCACAGTACTACAGTGGGGCGTTGCCAACAACTCGGCTGCAGTATCTTTAGCTACAACTATTAATAGAACTGCATTATGCAGCCAATCTTATTTAGTTGGTGCAGCTATTGGTCAGCCATCTGAAGACTTGGATATGAACTTCGAAGTTCCTTTGCGTACAGATCCAGGTAGACTAATGCATGTTATAGTTAGAGTA
>CALMKR010000016.1 GCA_937867625.1 uncultured bacterium
CAAGAATAGGCAGACTGATACCCTCGGCCTTCACATCCATTTGAATTGCGGTAATTCCATCTCGGGTGCCGGCCACCTTAAAGTCCATATCCCCGTGTTCATCTTCAGGACCTTGGATGTCGGTCAGGAGGGTGTAGCGATCACCCTGCATCATGACGCCTGAGGCTATCCCCGCTACCGGTTTCTTGATTGGGACACCACCATCCATAAGGGCCAAGGTGCTGCCACAGACAGAGCCCATAGAACTCGAACCATTACTCGATAGTGTTTCCGAAACGAGACGAATTGTGTAGGGGAAAGTCTCCTTGTCGGGAATCACGGGCAAGAGGGCCTTTTCGGCAAGCGCTCCATGTCCAATCATACGTCGATTAAAACCACCTACCCGACCCGTTTCACCTACTGAAAACGGTGGGAAGTTGTAGTGGTGCATGAAGCGCTTGCTTGTCGCCTGATCTTCCATAGTATCAATCAGCTGAGCTGCTTCTGGACCACCGAGTGTGAGGGCGGTAAAGATATGGGTGTCTCCACGATAAAAGATACCGCTACCGTGAAGGACTGGTGAAACACCCCCTGCCTCTGCATATAACGGTCGTACCTCATCGAGTCCTCGACCGTCAGCTCGTTTACCAAACTCTATGGCACCGACGTGGATAGCTTCGTTAATCATGTCTTCAAAGAAACTGTCGGCCACCACCCGACCGACTGGCTCGGGGAGGAGAGCGACTGCTGCCAACCAATCATTTTTAAGAGCGTAGAGGTGCGCTTTCCCCGACTGATTACTAAACAACGTTTGTCCAAGACGAATAGCAAAGTCATTGGTGAATAGTGTCTCCAGTGCCGTGATGTCTGGCTTTGGTGGCAGTTGGTATTTTGTACTTCCGCGTTCGGTGATAATCGTCTTGGCAAATGTGACTATGTCACTATGAAGAATAGTGGCCGCTTCGAGTACTGCCAAAATGTCACTTTCGGATACTTCGTTGCCGGCTGTCTCAATCATATTGATTGTACCGTCTTTGCCACAAGCAAGTACTTCAAAATCAAATGTCGTCGCCGCACGGTCACTATATGTTGGGTTGATGATGAGTGCGCCAGTGTCGTGACGCCTCGCAATGCGCACTGCGCCGACAGGTCCGTCCCAGGGAATTGGTGAAACTCCAAGAGCGAGACTCGTACCGATGACAGCAAGTACATCTGGGTCCTCGTCCCCAATAGCGATCACGGTAATAACCACTTGCACGTCACGCCGAAGGGCATGATTAAAAAGTGGACGAATCGTACGGTCAACGATACGAGCACTGAGTATGGCTTCGTCACTGGGACGACCTTCACGGCGTTGGAACCGACTACCAAGAATGGCGCCAGCGGCATAAAATTTTTCTTCGTATTCTACCGAGAGTGGAAAGTACGGTAGGTCTGGTTGTTCCTTTTCGCCCATCACTGCGGTCACGAGTACGACGGTTTCTCCCGAGCGCATCATAACCGAACCGTGCGCTTTTGGGGTGAGGTCGTTAAATTCAGCAATAAGTGTTTTGTCCCCGAGCGTCATCTCGTAAGTTTTTTTGTACATAATATATTTGGCAAATGAGGAGGTTTTAGATTTCAATTTTTGAAATCTACCTACCTCCCCACTTCACTGATAACTACCAACTCCTTCAGCATACCAAAACCACCCAACTCGCTCAATGCGTGATGGGTGGTTGTTGTGGCGTGTGATCAGTCTAGAGGTGGTCAGTATCAGTACCGACGATATGCTTCATTTGTTTGCGTGGCCCATTACTTCGAGGTCGATGGTTTCGGTAGCCGATTAGAAATTCGTGAGGGTCTTCGTCGAGATCAATAAAGTCGTCGACTACTTCTCGTAAGCGACCAGAGGCAGAACGACCAAAGGTGATGACTTCCACTTGACATCCCTGGCTTTTGACGTATTCCACGAGCGGGATAAAATCGCCATCGCCACTTGCTAAGATGATGGCGTCCACCTTATGGGCGAGCTTAATTGCATCAATTGCGAGCCCCACATCCCAGTCGGCTTTTTTAGCGCCACCAAAAAAGATCTGGAGGTCTTTGGTTTTAATTTCAATCCCGACTTTTTCGAGGGCTTCAAAAAATGGCGCCTCTTCCCCACTCTCGGTGTTCACTACATAGGAAAGGGCGCGAATAAGTTTACGGTCACCTACCGCAGCCTTCACGACGTTACCAAAATTAACTTTTGCTTTGTATAAATTCTTGGCACTGTGGTAGAGGTTTTGCGTGTCGATCAAAACGGCGACACGCTGGTCTGGATGTCTAATGATTCCCATATAAAAATATTTAATACCTTCGCACTTCTAACTATACGCCTCTTTAGAAAAAAACAAAATGCTCCGTAAAGGAGCAGATTGCTAGCGCTTCAAACCGAGTTTTTCGATCAGACCCTGGTAGGCCTTTGCGTCTTTGCGCTCAAGATACTTGAGGTGCTTTCGACGATCGGCTACGAGCTGAAGAAGACCGCGGCGTGAGTGAAAATCTTTCTTGTGCTTTCGAAGGTGAGTAGAGAGTTCTTCAATCTGACGAGTGAGGAGGGCTACCTGTGCTTCTGGTGAACCAGTGTCACTGTCGTGACGCTTAACTGGCTTCAACACGTTTTCTTTGACTCGCTTACTTAACATAAAATGATGTATGTGATGGTGAAACAAAGCGTAGATACCCAAGTTTCCTTGGCGTCTGCTTCACCGTTATAACCTGCGAAGGATGCCATGATTATAGCATAATCTAATAAAAATGCAAGTCACTGCTTTGACCTCCTGGCAAGGGTCTTCCCCCCGAACCAACCGCTTTTCCTCGTGGCAACCTGTTGATAGCTAAGCCGTCTGTCGTCTTTTTACTGTGACATACGGCTCGTGACTGATTGCCAGTCTGATGACACCATAAGCACGCGTCTTACCAAGGCGATGGTACTGCCAGAGAGGAGAGTGCGCTAGGAGACAAGGTGCGGCTCCTCGGAACAAATAAGTGTGTAGGCGATGTCGCTTCCCTCGGTGGTTTCACTCATTGGACGACCGGCCATGATGAATTGTTGGAGTTCGGCTGTTGGTGTTGCTCCCCAAGCCTGACAGAGTTCATGAAGGCGCTGCTGCTCTTTGGTTGCGAGATGCATGAGCTTCATCCGGGTGCTCCCTCGACTCTCTTTGATTTCGTACATATGGTAGTCATCACGGAGTACCTGTGTAATCGCTAGTGTGCCATCGCGCTCCATTTCATCAATTAAACGGTGGAAGGTTTCAGAGACCGGGCCATAGCTTTGTTTCCGGTAGGTCATGCCGCTCATGCTCTCTTTGGTCTCGTAGTAGTTGCGCATATCAGCGAGGTACAAGAGAAGTGAGAGTTTGGTTTTCTTGAGGGTAACCGATTCTTCTTTGGCAGCACGTAGGAGTGCCAAGACCATCATTTTGTATTTTTCAAAATCTGGTTTATGGTTGACGATAAGATCATCAATGCGGATACCATAAAGTGTGGTCACTTTGACAGCCTCACTGAGAGAAAGTTCCCGGCTGCCGTGCTCGAGCGCAAGGTAAGACGCTCGCGATAATCCAAGCTGCTTGGCCACAGTAATTTGTGACAAGTCACGTTCTGTTCGTAGGAAGCGTAAGAGCTTCGCGTATGATGTCGTTTTCATAGCTAATAGTATACACCCGATGTCTATTTTTTAGACATTCCAAACGTGCAAAAAACACCCCAGGTAGTGGAGTGTTTTTTGCCCATTTAATCACGGAAGTAATTACATGATGTTAGAACGGAACATGCTTCGAGAAACCGCCAATCACCGGCAGTGGCTTTTGTTCTTTTTGTACGACGTTGATGATACCAACGATTGCAAGAACGAAACAGCCAAGATTCACGAGACCAAGCATTGGTGCCAGAAAGAAGAATCCGTACAACATAAAACTCGACAACACATAGATGGCAAGTTCGATAGCAAAGAGCACTATTCCCTGCTTCGTATGGTACACAACAAATGGATTATCTTTGCCTATGAGGTGCGACACAATAACGAGTGGTCCGAGGTAGGCAAGGACACCAAGGAGAGTGGTGTTGTCTCCGTCGGTTGGTGTCCCTGCTGGTGGAGTGGCTTCAGCTGGTGTTGGAGTTGATTGAGTAGGTGGCATATACAATGATTACAAGACCAGACTAACGTATGCTGATCACCTTATAAGTATAGTATGGACGGAAGTTAGTTGCGAGTACTGCGCGGTAAGTCATCGCGTGTGATGGTAATGGTGTCACCAGGCTTTACGTCTCCACGAATAATTCGAGTCGCGATGATATCCTCGAGTACGTGTTCAATAGCGTGTCGGATAGGTCTCGCGCCAAACTGACTATTGTGGTATTGCTCAACAATTGTTTCCCCAACCCCGTCGTGTACGGTGAGTGTAAAACCGCGTTCCAAAATGCGATGGCCAAGTAGCGCAATGAGTTGATTTGCAATCGTCACCTCATCAGTATAGTTGAGTGCATCAAAAAGGATAACATCACCAAAACGTCCAATCAGTTCTGGTGCGAGCGCACGGGTCTGAATAATATGTGCGATGACATCGCTATCGAGTGTTGGACTCTCCGCCCGCTTATCTTTGGTACGGGCAATGAGTTGGCTTCCGGCATTGCTGGTGGCAATGATGATGTGCTGACGAAAATGGAGAATTGCACCACTGTACGTACTCACCTGGCCCTCATCAAGAATCTGCAAAAATAGTTCCTGTACATCAGGATGAGACTTTTCAAATTCGTCGAGCAGGAGGAGTCCCCGCGGATGCTGGAGTAGTCGATCTTCAAGGAGACTGCTTGTTGTTTCACTACCGAGGAGTCGAGACAACCCTTCTTTGTCTGCAAACTCTGACATATCAAATCGCAGTAGTGTATCAACACTCCCAAAGTACACACGAGCCAAGGTCTTGGCGGTTTCGGTTTTACCAACACCGCTTGGACCCAAGAACAAAAATGAGGCGAATGGACGTTTGGTATCAACGAGCGCTGCTCGCATCCGCCTGAGCGCAATGCCAATGGCATGAATGGCGCGGTCTTGCCCAACGACTTCTTGCTGCATGATACGTTCAATTGAAAGGAGAATGTCCCGTTCGTTTTGCGTGAGGGGTCCAACTGGCAGATCAAGCAGTGTCCCGAGACTGCGCTCGGCCATATCGTGGGTAATGAGTGATTGTCCAAAATATTCTTGCGCTATAGCAGTGGCGATTTCTTGTACCCGAGCCCCTAAAGGAACATCGTAGGCATAGACTGTTTTAGCAATAGCGGTGAGCGCGTGATAGCTGAAGATGGTTTTGGTTTTGGTCTCGATGCTATATATATGATGGGTAAGGTAGCGTAATAATGTTTCTTCGGTGAGTGCTTCAATTACCACTTCCTCGCAGCGCTTGATAAGAGCGAGTTCGGTGCGCTTCAATACGGGGTAGGCTTCAGTGGTACTCGTAATAATGACATGGAGTCGGTCGGCCGTGAGAAATTCTTCAAGAATGTGCGTGAACAAAACTCCCTTGGCCGCGTACCGGGCTGCCACTTGTTCAAGATCAGGGAGTACAAGTACCATATTGCCGGCGAGACTGGCTTCCAAGAGGATGCTCCGCAAAGCCGCCTCAGCACTCACGGTGGTAGTGTTTTCGAACAATAGCGCGTCATGATCAACGGTCATGACGCTCATCGTGTTAATCGAACCAAGCGCGGTTCCTGTCACAAAAGTATGCTGAAGCTTTTCGAGGATGACACGATTGATGTCTCGGTCAGGTGCGACGAGGAGTACATTGCTATCTCGGCGTGACTGTAAAATGGTATGGAGAAAATTGAGGTAGTGCTGCTCAAACTCATTTGGCACTTCAGTGTTGGTGGCTACCGGTTCAGTGTAGGGCACGTATTCGCGCCAGGCGCCGAGGGTCAATTCACGTCCGAGTGAACCACGGCGACTGAGTATGTCTCGACTCCACCACCGTTCCAATCGCTTCGTTTGGTAGTAGTGACCAAGGACAAGGTGGGCAGCACCAAGGAGGGTGTCATGTGTCACTCCGTGATGTGTCAGGAAGGTTGCGAATGATGCGTCGTGCGTAAGAATCGCTTGCACGATATCAATCAGTGAAGTGGCTCGACCGGCAGACAAACTAACCACCGCTGCTTTAACCGGATGACGTTCACTGTCGAGCCAGGTCTTCACTACCGCTTCACTTAACTCCGCGCGTACATATATATGTTGTCCAAACGATGATTCAAGAAAGGCTTTGGTGGGGTCGTGCTTTCCAGTAGCAAGAACCACCATCGCATCATAGGTGAGACCGTGTGCTTGATAGTTACCACTACCGGTTGTTGAGAATAGGCCTGCGTAGTATGTTGCGTTGGAGAATAAGCGGAGCACCAATAAATCTACATACGTGGCGCGTACGAGTCAGAGAGCTTCAGTAAGGAATTTTTCACCACCCACATCCGTAACATGA
>CALMKR010000017.1 GCA_937867625.1 uncultured bacterium
TAAGCGATCACCAAGAACGGCATAAGTATGTAAGCTTAAGTCGGCGTTTTCTTTTGTTCCTTAGAAATAAGGGATTAAAAAAGAAATTAGTACACCACTAATAACAAAAAGCAGTCAAACAGAGGACATTAATGACAGACGTAAAGACAAGTGTAGACACGATATTTCAAGACCCATTCTCGGAAGAGGTATGGGCATCTACGTATAAGGACCACTCAGACCGAAACGTAGACGCAAACTTTATGAGAGTCGCCATTAGCATCGCCTCCGCAGAGCAATCTCCGGAAAAGCGTGAAGAATGGACGGCTAAGTTTTATGACATGCTTACCAACTTCAAAGGAGTAGCTGGTGGACGAATTACAGCAAACGCTGGGACTGACTGGGCTGGGACTACTTTCGCAAATTGTTATGTTGGCCCACTACCAGATCGGGACCTTGATTCGATTAACGGAATTTACAAAGTTCTGGTCGATCAAGCTAACACTCTCAAGTCGGAAGGCGGTTGGGGGATGGACTTCTCCTGGATACGCCCGAGAGGTTCTTTTATTAACGGCATCGGTGTGGAATCTCCAGGATCTGTACGCTTCATGGAGTTGTTCGATAAATCTTCGGAGATTGTAACCGCAGGCTCCGGAGAAAAGTCCAAGAACAAAAAGGCCAAAGGTAAGATTCGTAAGGGTGCCATGATGGCAACTATGGCTGTCTGGCATCCAGACGTCGTAGAGTTTATCAAAGCCAAACAAACCCCAGGCCGTCTGAGCAAGTTCAATATGTCGGTCAACTGTACTGACAAGTTTATGGATCGTGTTAACGCACTTCATAAAAACAAACAGTTTGCAGAAATTGCAGCTACTAGGGATCGAGGATTTTCCGAAGAGAGAAAAGCTAAAGATGCAGCAGTTTTTGCAAAAACGCATGATGAGCTTGATAAGTGGGATCTAGAATTTCCCGACACCACCCATGAACAGTACAAGGCTGTATGGAAAGGCGACATTGAAGACTGGAAGGCTGCTGGATACCCAGTTGTAGTCCATGAGACAGTCAGTGTTACCTGGTTGTGGAATCTGATCATGGAGTCCACCTATAACCGTAATGAGCCTGGAGTGTTGTTTCTGGATAGAGCGAATTACTTCGCACCATTAAGCTATGCAGAAAAGATTCTCTCGACCAACCCTTGTGGCGAACAGACTTTGGCTCCTGGCGGCGTTTGCTGCTTAGGTACAGTCAATCTGACTCAGTTCGTAAATGCAGACTTCACAGGTTTTGATCTAGAAGCTCTAAGTAAGTACGTAGGCTACATGGTCCGCTTCCTGGATAACGTCAACGAGATCTCCGAGACTCCTTTACCGGAGTACAAACATTCAATGCGTGAAAAACGTCGTATTGGTTGTGGGGTGATGGGGTGGGGTTCTGCCCTGTTTATGTTGCAATTACGTTTTGGTTCAAAGAAAGCGAGTGAGTTACGTGAGCAAGTTATGTCAACGTATGCAAGAGCTGCGTACATGGCAAGTATCGATTTGGCTGTCGAAAAAGGTAAGTTCTCTTACTGCGATCCTGCCAAGCACGCTAAGCAACCTTTCATTCAGAAGCTCGGCTTACCCGCTGAGTATATGGAAAAGCTTGCTACTGTGGGTATTCGTAATAGTTCTTTGCTTTCTCAGCAGCCTAACGGTAATGGATCTATTTTCGCAAACATCGTGTCTGGTGGGATAGAACCAATTTTCATGCCGGAGTACATCCGGACGGTTATTGTTGCAGTAGTACCAGATGAATTGAGGGATGTAACTCCTGACTTCACCGTCGGTGATATGTCTGAAACTTCTTTCTTCAAGGAAGCAAAAGAAGGTGACGAGCGTATTCTTCGTGGCGTGGCTAAAGATGGGACGGTCTACAAGATAGACACCAACCGAGGCCTGACGAAGGAAGTGCTTTGCATGGACTACGGCGTACGCAACTTGCGTGAACGTGGACTGTGGGATCCAAAAGCTGACTATGCAGTTACGACGACTCAATTGACTGTCAATGACCACGTAGAAGATCTGAAAGGGTTTGCTACTTGGACAGACAGTGCTTGTAGTAAGACTTGCAACATACCAAACAACTATCCGTTTGAGGACTTCAAAAATCTGTACCTGGATGTTTACAATACTGGTGTTATCAAGGGCTTCACGACTTATCGTGATGGCACAATGACTACAGTACTGTCAGCAGTCAAGGAAACCGTTGAGACGGAAGAAGAGATTATCCTTGAAGAAATCAAGTTGCCAGATTCGTTGCCAGCCGTGTTGAAGACTATTCGCTCTGAAGGCCGTAAATGGTACCTGACCGTTATTCTCAATGAGAGTCAAACAAAGCCAGTGGCGTTGTTTACCCATACGAATAACAACGAGAAGACCGTAACAGCTAACGATGCAATGGAGCATTTACTGGAGCTTGCCTTGATAAAGGGTATTCCTCAAAAGTACATAGCTGAGACGCTAGAAAAGGCTCGTGGTGACACAAACACTACGAAGATCTGCCGGATGATTTCATTGTGCTTACGGCATGGTGTTCTGATCCGTAATTTAGTATCTTCGCTGGACAAGGTTAATTGCTTTGCTGGTACATTCGTATTCCACATTCGCAAATTCCTGGCTACGTACATCAAGGATGGGGAAAAGGTCCAAGATGAGAAATGTGAATCTTGCAATTCAACAAACGTGATATATCAGGAAGGTTGCAAAGTTTGTGCCAATTGTGGCTCAAGCAAATGCGGCTAACCTGAGGAACAAAAGACCGGCTTAAAACACCGGTCTTTTTTACTTAAGGAAAAATATGGCGACACCCCAAGAAGAATTAGAGGAAATAGCCACAAGGCCTTTTGGTCAAGAAGCGAGAGATAGAAACAATGAACAAATCAGAAGAGATTTCCAAACCAGATATATCGGAGCAGGTATCAGAAGGTAGAAAGTTTACCTGGCAGGAGAGGTTTTGTGCTTGGATTTGGGGTTGCGACCTCTACCAGCCAGCTCCACCAAAGCTTAAGCAGTACAACACGTTCTATGAGTATGAACAAGATGCTCAACGGGTTATGAGCCTGGATAAGAACAAGTTTGGACTGTTACGGGATAGCGGCGTCGGTTTAGTTACTGAAGTTGCAGAAGTCGTAGACGTATTTAAACGCAACTGGGTCTATAAAACACCCTTGGATATTAATCATCTAAAAGAAGAAATTGGAGACGTCCTCTGGTATCTTGCTTTAGGTCATTATGCCATGGGTATTAACATGGCGGACTACCTAGTCATGTCATATCCTAGCAAAGATATGACGCTTGCTAAAATGGTCCGTTATTCCTCAAACATCATGGCCACCACGTATGCCTATCCAGAAAACGGTTTGGACTGCGGAATGGAACATGATTTACGAGAACTCCTAAAGTCAGTGTTCTGGCTCTGTGAGCATATGGAGTTTGATATCTATGAGATAGCAGCAATGCAGACTCGTAAGATGGAAATACGCTATCCAAATGGCTTTGACCCAGTAAAGGGAAGTCATGCAGGTAGAAATCTAGCCGCTGAAGCAGCCTAGATACCAGGCTTTTCTGGTATAAGGTAAGTAGCAAACAACAGGAGCATTTTATGAGTTTCGGTACAAGGCCAGATGGTGAAGCTAGACTGTGGATAAAAGTCCTGTTCCTCCTCTGGTTCATAGTTTTCGTAGTTCTACTTTTTGGCCCGCTTTTTCTCATAGGTTGACATGACTGCTTTCCTGGCTTACCTCGTAGCTCTGGTCGTTGCCCTGACTGGGTTGCTATTCACCTTCCTTATGGTGATCATGGGTTTTATCATTGCAGCACTAGTAATGTTTGCAAACCTATTGCTATTCCTGCATGCCTCTGAGAAATTGGCTGGCTGGATAAACAAACGTATTTTCAAGGACAAGAAAAATGGAACTTAAAGTTGGGGGCACGTACCTACGAAGGGACGGAGCCCAAGTTAATATTGTCAGAAAGGTCGAAGGGGCCGTGTTTCCGTTTCACGACGAGAACAAAACTACTTATAGACCAGATGGCAAATATCAGGTGGCGACCTATCACGAAAGCCCGTCAGATATTGTCCGAGAACTCTTCCTTGAAGAAGGTGACTCGGTAATCAAAAACGGCGAAGCAACCTTTATTTACTCGAAAGAAGAAGACAAGCATGAAATCATTTCACGGAGTTAAAAACACCACCCACATCAAACTTGACACCCTCGGTACTCATTCCGTTGGTGGCTGGTGGATCGAAAATGGTCGTCCAAAACTGCACAAGTACGTGGTCGTTGAGGCCTACGAAGCTCAACCTGAGCCAATTCTGATCGCAACTGCTTGGCTCTTGAAACAAGGCGTTCGCATGGCACAAGTGCTGATCGTTCCTCGTCCGGTTGAAGATGCCACGGCAGTACAAGCCTGAAGCTTACTCTGAGTATGGCGGAGGTATGTTTTCTGATATTACATATCCCTGCTGCCGTATGGTTGAATCTCACCGTGGTGAATGGGTTAAGCTAGAAACTTTTAACAACACCACGGCTCAACTTCGATCTCAGATTGAATCTCTCAAACGTCAACTAAGGAAAAAAGATGAAATGTGTGCATTGCGGAAAATCCCCGTCAACACAGAACATAGTTCTAATTCGTCAGAACCCTAAGGGTGAAGCTGGGATTTGGGCTTGCGAACTTTGCAACAAGATGCCTAGGGATGAGGATCTAAGTCAGATAACGGCCATTATCCAGAGAGCTTTAAACACGGAGACTTTGCAATGAACAAAGCAGACATCCAATTCTGAAACGGACATGACTCCAAACAACCTGGAACACGCCAAGGCTCAAATCTTGGCTTTAGAACTCAAGCTCACAGCAACTCAAGCTGAGCTTGAAACGAAGGACTTAGAACTCCGTCGTATCCAAATTGAAAACATAAACCTGAGGCACTCAATGTCTATCAGGGATATAAACGACGATTTACGAAAGACACAAATATGACAAGGGAACTTGTAACTGTACGGACCATCTCCGATATCCAACCAATAGAAGGTGCAGACCGTATCGAACTGGCAATAGTAGATGGTTGGCAATGCGTGGTTAACAAAGGAGAATTCAAAATAGGCGATAAAGGGGTCTATTTTGAGATCGATTCTTTTTTACCTGCTTCTAATCCAGCTTTTGGTTTTCTTGAAAAGAACTTCACTACATGGCGCGGCCATCACGGTGTTCGTATTCGGACTATTAAGCTGAAGAAGCAAATCTCTCAAGGTTTGTTGCTACCTCTATTTCCAGCATTTCATTTTTTATCTACACGTCCAGACGCTGATCTTGCTTTTGAACTCAAGGTACTGAAGTGGGAACGTGGCGAGGTCGTCGAAGGTGCTCCCCGTCGTCCCAAGAAGAAAGGTCTCAAAGCTTGGGTCTATAAAGTCGCCAAGAAGGCCCGTTATACGACCTTAGCGCCGATATTTTTGTGGCTTGAGGGTAGGTTCCCAGAATGGTTCAAAATCGCTCCTGAGGGCTTTCCTGACTTCATCCCTAAAACTGACCAGGAACGTATTCAGAATATCTTCAATCGTGTTAAGCGAGAAGACGATTCCTTAGGCAACGCTTTCACTTGGGAAAAGTCAATCAAGCTCGATGGCTCTTCTATGACGATCTTTCATAATAAAGGTCGAAGCGGGGTTTGTTCAAGGAATCTGGAACTGGATATTCGGGACGGCGGTAATTTCGTCAATACAGCCAAGTCAACTGGCTGGTACGATGCTTTGGATAAGATGAAAATGAATGTAGCCGTTCAAGGTGAACTCATGGGTCCCGGCATTCAACAAAACCGAGAAGGTCTGAAAACGTTTAACTTCTACGTATACGATGTGTACGACATAGACGCTAAACGTTATTTGACTCCAGGTGGCCGCATAGAATTCATGAGCACAATGGCCAAGCTAGGTGTACAAACGCAACACGTTCCAATCCTAGACAGCCATTTCAACATGAGCTCTGTCAATTCAGTGGCAGATCTGCTAGAATTAGCAGAAGGTCCTTCCATCAACGCTCAGAAGCGTGAAGGATTGGTATTCAAACGAAGCGACGGTATACGTAGCTTTAAGGTAATTAGCAATTCTTACCTATTAAAACATGGAGATTAAATGACAATTTCAGATACACAAGTGGCAGCAGTTGCTGCAGACATAGACGCTAAGACTCTTCCAGTGGGTCGCAGAGTTCCCAAGGTGTCCAACCTGAGTCCAGATGCTTTGTATTTTGTGTTCACGAACATAACTGTACCAGCATATCGGGTTATGTCTATCAAGAAAAATGCCTCTTCCGGTATCTATCAGACCGGAGAAGCCGTCGTTGTCCTTCAAGGCGTTAACGGAAACGACAACTACGAACTTGGCACTGGTGACCAATACGACGAATTAGCACAAAGGATGTTCAAATGATCCTGAACGAATTTAAAGCCTGGTTTGC
>CALMKR010000018.1 GCA_937867625.1 uncultured bacterium
ATCAAGAAAGTCAGCAACTTCCATTCATTAGTCGGCTCAATATAGTTATTTGGTCTGCGTTGAGGAATTGCAATATCATTAATCCTGAACCGGTTTTGAATGTCACACGCCAATTGATAGGGCTCAAAATACCTTGATTCCACTACTCCATACAACCAGTCTGCTAAAAGTGGGACCATAGACTGGGCAACCCCCTCTATGAGAGGTGCCTCCTCTTGCTCTTTCTTGTATTTTTCCCAAAGTCCCATTCTCCCTATTATATATCTTTAAGCCCTGATGCTATAATTAGCCTTGTCTAAAACCGATGTCTATATCGCATACGCGTGTTTGTGCTTTTGAAAGGGCGACTCGCGTAAAGGTATTAAGCGCAAGCTGGTATCGGTTTTAGACGACCTGCGGGTCGTCCTTTTTTATGGACTTCCTGCGGTAATTAAAAAACCAAAGGAGGTTATATATGAAAGAACTAAAACAAGGCAACTGGTTTAGACGCCACAAGATACTAACAGGAATTTTAGGACTAATAATCTTAATCTCAGTAGTTAGTGCTTCAGGCGCTAGCAAAACAGAACAACCAAAGACTGAAGCTAACCAAGAACAAGTTAGTTCCGAAATCGAAGTTAAACAAGTATCTCAAAATGCTGCTGAGAAATACTGCCAAGATGCAGCCCTTCTGGGTAAGTATATTGATCTAGATAAAACTAGCATCATCAAGGTCACTGCGTATAATGCTCAATATAACAAAAGTGGAACCAAAGCCTCTAACGGAAATGCTATCTACGACTTCCAGTGGGTTGGTGAGAATAAAGAAAGCAACGAGAACATTCTATTCGTCTGTTCAGTAAGTGGCACAGAGAAGGATATCACCCTTCATAACCTAGCCATTAGTGGTCAAGTTGTCTACGGTCCCGTTGATCAGCAATAAGAATATTGACAGTAACGGTTGTGCTTTGTATTATGAAAAGTATTAGAACCCAAAAAGGTGCTAACGCAGGTGAAGTTAAAGATCATAATCTCACAATCTGCGCGGCGCAACGAACCGCTTAACAAATTCGGTAAAATAAACGTGTTAACGTCCGCCGTGGCACCAACACATGCACCTACTTATTATTAATCATCGTAATCTTCTATTCTGTGCGGAACGACGTCCCGCCTAGCAGAATCGGTTGTGGAATATAGGATTGTAAGTAGTAACGAGATACGGACTCGGTTAAAAACGGGCTTACATGCGACTAACTTGGAGTCTTAGACTCTAGAAGGTCATGTATAATGCCCCGTTCAAATAACCCTAGACGGTACAGTTCTGTATCGTCTCTCATAAAGAAAAACAATAAAACAGTAACCAGTTTCTCTACAGAAGCCCAAACATTATTTAGGCTTCTGGAGCTTATTGTAGATATAAAATATCGCAAGAAGTACGGCCACACCCTTGGCTACAGTGACTCAAGATATGGTAACCAAGAACAACAAAAGAAAGTCGTAGCAGACCAAATATCCTTGGTTGATAATATCAGTCCTATACGGCAGAATTCAACGGAGGATATTTGGTAATGGAAAAACAACCAAGGTTAAAATGCTATGTCTACATTCGTCGTTCTCAGGACCGCGAAGACAGACAATACAACTCTATAGAGAAGCAAAACCGCAACACGCGTGAAGTAGTCCGTGAAAACGGCTTAGACCCTATTTACCTGCCAGAAGAGGAGCGGTCTGCCTACAAACCTGGACGGCCTATATTCAACGATATGATCAAAGATATTAAGAACCGTAAGGCACGTTATATCGCGGTCTGGCACCACACTCGTTTAAGTCGTAATGCATTTGATGCGGGACAAATTATTCAGCTTATGGATGATGGTGACTTACTGGCAATATATACGCCAGGACGGGTTTTTAAAAACACCTCCACAGACAAAGCATTCCTAGCAATTGAGCTAACATTCGCCAAGAAAAATAACGATGACCTGAGTGACCAAGTAAGGGACAGTTTCGTAGAAAAACGTAATCATGGAGAATATCCGGGACCGGCACCTTTAGGCTATATCAATTCGATCCTCGGTCCAAAGACACGCAATATAACACCAGACCCCGAAAGAGAAGAACAAGTTATTGAATGTTTTGAATTCGCCGGTACAGGGACTAATAACCTTACTGATGTCTGGAAACATGCTAAAGATATAGGCTTGAGATCCCGTAGAGGTAAAGAGCTAAGCAAGGCCACCCTTTCGGATATGTTGAAACGTCGACTTTACACCGGCGTTTTCAAATACGGTGGTGACGAATGGCATCAAGGGACATACAAGCCACTAATATCTGTTGAGCTCTACGATAAGGTGCAGATTGCCATGGGATGGAGGAAAAGCTCAAATAAACGCCCCAGCACAACCTCGGGGAGGTACTACATCTATAAAGGCTTAATGCTTTGCCAAACATGCAAGTTCAATATCACTGCATATACTAAGCCAAAGAAGTTAGCCAATGGTAGCGAAGCTGAGTACATCTTTTATACATGCACCAAAAAGAACAAAAAAATTAAGTGCGCAGAGCAACAGCTGTCAAACCAACGTGTAGAAGAAGAGGTGCTGTCTCATATGCAAGAGTTTGAGATTAGTGAAGCAGACGGCAAAGAATGTTCACGCTGGCTGGAACAGCACTATAACGAGTTCGTTAAAGAACGCATCCGCTTTAAGCCACTCTGGCTTAAAGACATGAGGCAGGCTCAAGTGGCATTAGACACGTTGGACGATAAGCTGGAAAGCGGGACCATAACTGACGAACGCTATAAGCTTAGGGCCGCGAAACATGAAGAAACCATAGCTAGAACTAGCCAACTCCTTGAAGATTCCGGAACAGATGCCAGCAGGTGGCTAGAACTAGCAAAAGAAACGTTTTCCAGCGTAATTAACCTTGGAGAAGTGTTCCAAGACGCAAGTGACCAAGAAAAGCGACAACTCATGATATTCATAGGATCGAACTGGTATTTGGGCAATAAAAAAGTGACTCTAACA
>CALMKR010000019.1 GCA_937867625.1 uncultured bacterium
CCCCAACCACCAAGACTAGATATGACCCTCGCACCGCTCTGGGAACTAAACTGGCTCCAACGTCGCTTCCCTATGCCCTGCCTGACCTACAACGAGTGTCCTAACCCAGACGTACACGAAGGCCGCTACATCACCATCTACAAATGCAAATGTCACCCCCGCTGGTACAGGCACCTTTACCTACGAGTGATTAACAGAAAGCTGAGACGTTATCTTTATTCGATGTAACCAAGACTAGTATGAGTAAAAATACAAAACAGGAAGAGCGAAGCAAGTTTGAACAATGGATGGAAGTTATAGGCTTTATCGTATCCGTATCTGTGCTGTGTATTTTTGCGGGCATGGCTTGGGGTTACGGACGCTCATTGGTGCTTTATGACCCAATCCAAGATTGTATCGAGGGTGGATTGAAAGTCTCTTGGGAGAGAGACTACCACGAGGATGAGCAGTTAGTATTGGTTTGTAAGAAATAGCCATGACAACCCGCCACCGAAGCAGACTATCAAGCCTTCTGCGAAATCGTTGGTGTAGAATAGCCTCATGAAACAGATCCAACCATCGCCATGTTGTATGGCACCATTAGAACCAGTAGAAGGGTGGAATAAAGTAGAGTGTACAGAGTGTGGGAGGACTTATAAGCGTAGTTTTTAAGGATATGAATTATTGGTTAATTAGCGATACTCACTTTAATCACACCAAACTAGAAGATTGGGGTGGTCGAAGTGGATATTGGCAAGAACAGTTGTGGGAAGGATTAGAACAAATACAACCTGGAGATACTTTAATTCATCTTGGCGATATTTGTATTGGTGAAGACGAAGAAATACATAAGAAATTAGATAAAGTATTGCTGGGTCGTGGAGTAGTAACTGTGTTGGTACGGGGGAATCACGACAACAAATCACTTACTTGGTACAACAAGTATTGGATGTTTGTTTGTGATGGGCTAGAACTAATTTACAATGGACGATATCTTCACCTTACTCACCGACCAGCCCGACCACAAGGAAACACTACATGGAACATTCACGGGCATACCCACGGCAATATGCACCGAGACGAGGAGTACTGCGACTTCTATTCTAAGGAATACCATATTGACATATCACCAGAGTTACGAGGGTATAAACCCCTTCGACTTGATACCCTGTTAAAAGAGTACAAATAGCTTTTAAGATGGCAAAGTATCAGTACCTTCAAAAAACCCAACTACCTATCGCCGAGTGTTATCGGTGTCACTGTCCTATTTACATTGGCGATATGTATTATGGAAAACGTGCGCCATATGAGATTTGTCTCGATTGTTTTGACAAGAATACGGACAGTTTGTAGCATTGGTGTATGGAAAAAACTACTTTTGAGTTCGATTTACCCACCGTTGTAAGTAATGCGTCTATCAAGCCTCGTGTACACATTTCAGACGATATTTGCATATCTTGCTCATCCTAGGATGTTATAATCAGAAGTAGCTCTTTGAAAGG
>CALMKR010000020.1 GCA_937867625.1 uncultured bacterium
CCTAAGAACTTAGAGAAGTCTATAATTATCCTAGTCGCTGGTATAAAGTTCTGAGCAATACTTTCTACAGCCATTGGGTTATAGAAGAACATGGCATCGTCTTCTAGTCTGTTTACTACGTTCATTGTACGCATTAAAGCCACTTTCGCCTCTTCATCTTCTTCATCATCCCAAGCTGCTTTAAGTAATGACCATATAAGCATAAGAGCTGCTAGAATTATAAGCTCAGACGCGTTTTGGCGCATATTGGCGGCGTCTAGTCCACTAGATAAGCTTGCAGCCCCATTACGCTTTAAGTAGCCTATCCTATCAAATGTAAGCTTATTGGCAGCTTCAGCTGTTAGCGTTCTAATATTGAGTCCTATACCCATAAGCAACGATTCTCCCTTAGCTATATCCTTAAAGGTTGTATACCGACCTTTAGTTTCACGTTTAAGCAATGGGTCCCATTTAAGGCCTCCAAAACGAGTTGCCCAACCTTCAGGTATCCAGGATCTAAATTGCATTATAGCTCGGCCTATAAAGCTACGTTTGAACATTATAGGTGAGTTAGGATCATAGTTACCGTGGATGAGTTTATTCATTTGATCCACATGTAGCTTAAAGTCCGTTATAAGCCCCTCAGGCTCTTCTCCAAACTCAGCGGTATTCCAGGTCATATCTTCATTTAAAGCCTCGTATAAGCTCTTAGAATTGCCTTGTAGGTCATTTACTTTAGTGTGAAGCATGGTAGCTAAGAAGGAGGCCCCTTGGTTGAAGTATTCACCTCGTCTTTGTAGCTCTAAAGGTCTCATCAAGTCCCTAGCGGTTTTAGACGCTTTATTAGAATCTGTGTATTCAGCGTAACTAGCGTCATTCACATCTTTAACTACGTCGAAGAATACCATAGCGTTGGCTATCTTAGTGGCTTCTTTAAGCCATTCTGGGCCATGATCTCTAGCTAAGTCTGGGACAGCTGTTTTAGTAAGCATACCCATTGCCTTAAAGAAAGACTTAGAGTCAAAATCCTCTTGCCTAGAAGCCCACATCATGTTACTTATAAAGCCCCATGTAATGTTATTTACAGCTGACATAGGAGCCCAACCCATACCTTTAAGTTGCATGTATTGTAGCAACGTATCCCCTATTCTACCCCAAGTAATGTTGTTACCTATACTATCAAGCTTTTCTTCAATCAATTTAGAACGCTCATTGTATGTAGCAATAGAAATACGCTTCTCAGCCAACTCTTGGTCTAACTTAAGTAAGTCCTTTACTAGCTTAGAACGCAGTTTCTTTTCGGCATAAGTAAGTTTCTTCCTATCCCAAGCACCTTCAATCTCTCTTTTACGTCCGTGGAAAGCTTCTATAAAGTACTGCAAGGCTCTTTTCTGGTTATCTAAACCTGTAGTAGTCTGAGCCTTCTTAGTAATCCAGTTAAGTACAGGGTTCTTCTTAGGGGTTACAGCGAGTTGTTTACTGTCCTGAAGGACTGTGTTGGCTAGATATAGTATATCTTGTACACGACTTCTGTGTTTGTAGTGTATGGACTGTTTAGCAAACGTCTCAAGAAGCTGTGGTATATTATAGTACCTGTCTTCTGGTAATATGTCAGTATTATCCTTTTTAGGTAAGAAGAAGAATCCAAAGTCTGGGCGCTCTTTACCTGTTGCTGGATCTACTATATTTCTAGTATACTCGCCTCCTATGTTCTGCGTAACAGCGCCTGTCCAGGAATCACCTAGAATGTGTTTAAAGCCAGCAAAGCTATAAGACTTATAATAGTCTACTGTACCATCTATTAGACCACCATGAAGCTTCTCCATTATAGGTAAGAAGTTTGCGGTAGTATTATAGGTAACATCCTCAGGTAAGTAACCAGTATATTTACGCATACTGTTTACTATAAAGTCATAGGTTTTAAGTAGTACAGGATCAGCTTCTATTCTATTGTAGTTTTTATCATACCACTCAGTAGGCTTACCGTTTACTTCACGTCTAGGTACCTGTTCTACGTATTTAATACCATCTGGTACTTTAGGTAAAGTAGCGTCTAGTGCAGGATTCAAGTACCATTCAATGAAATTAAAAGGAGAACGCAATCGTATATACTCATCAATCCTCTCTTTCTTCTCCTCATCGGTTATACTCAATTCGGCAACACGTGCTTTTTCACCAGTCAAATCCATAAACCAACGATCAAGCTTCTCACGTTGACGTAAGATACTTGACTCATACAGGGAATCGCCTATTATACCACGAATGTAGTCTTCCTTAGCTTTTATCTCATCTTTAGTAAAAGTAACTGTACCACCCTGCGCTTTGTAATCGGCGTAGAATAAAGCCCTAACATCGAATGCTAGTACATTCTCCCTAAGGAACTTAGCGAATTGGGCATTCGCCTTTCTATTTTTAGGATTCTTAGCTGCACCTTTATAGCTAGAGTACATCTTATAGTATGTACTTGAGTATGGCGATACTAACTTTCCGGTCTTATTACCATCCGCGTCTTTCTGTAAAAATACCTCATAGCCATTCTTCTTGAACTCTTCATGGTCCTTAAAATCTTGCATGCTTTCAGCCAACAATTCTTGGAATTGACGGTATTCAGTAAGCTCATCAAAAGCTACTTCGCGAGCTACTTTATCGGCCATCATAAGAACAGGCACATTACTCCTAGATAAATCTAAAAGATTCGCTGTTCCCCAACCAATATCCTCACTAGGCTGGAATATATCCTGATTAGGCTGTGAAGTACCGACTAAGACAGATCGAGCCTGTACAAGCTTCTTAGCTAAGTCTAAATGTCTACGCTTCAAGACACTTGCTTCTTTCTCAAGATCAAGTAATTGGTCTTTATATATGTCATAGGTTGCTGGAAGCAAGGATTCGCGCATTAGCTCAGATATATTCAACCAAAGATAGATTGAATCATTGAGATAATTTAAATCGGCTTCATCGAGCGAGGCACTTAAACGTCTACTTATTCCGGAAAGTTCATCTATACCAATACGTACAACATCCTCTACTAGATCTGCGCCATCGAGAATGTCTATCTCTTCTTGCGTTCTTGCTATTTGAGATTCAATTGTAGCAATCTTTTTAAGATCTTTAGTACCGCGTGCCTTTCCTAGATTTTTGTATAAACCTTGTAGGCGTATCTGTAACTGTTGTTTTAAAGGAAGTGTTTTGATTGCCTCAGTTGATGTTGGTATATCATCAAGTAACTCGAGTCCACCTATGAATAAAGCATCTGCGTTATCTTCAAGTGCTTGGTTTCCTGCATATACAATAGCTGATTTAGCTGCTCTAGTATAGGCAACGTATCTAGCTTGATTGGCTTGATTAGGTGCTTGACCTTTATTACGGTACATTTCTTCAATATACTTTATAGATGTTTCATCTACAAATACATGTTGATATGTACTACCTTGTGACTTATGTATAGTAACAGCATAAGCATAGTCGATTTGTTTTTCAGCTTTCCTGTCGTATTTTACACCAGTACGTGTAGCAGCTTGTCCTATAACTATATCTTCATTAAGATATACACTATCTCTAAACGCAGAGAACACGTTAAAGGCTGTCTGTGCCCTAAGTTTATCCTTACTTTTTACTGCTGCTTGGTGAGCTTCCTCATATTCATTGTAGGCTTTTATGTATGTTTCTTTACTAAATTGGTCTGACAAGTCTAATATATTGACGTCGAACTCTGGAAGATCGGCAGCCTTAATTGTAATCTTTATGGTCTTAACATTGGTCCCTTTTATATCCACAGTACTTGGTTCAACCTTAGTAACTGTATAATCCTGCGAATTAATAAACGCCGCATCCTCACCAGCTTCTGTATAATAAGACATTACTTTGTCTCCAACTACATATTTATCAGGTATTGTATATCTGTTAGTTGTAGCATCATAAGAACCAAACATCTTAATACGAACTTGATTATTATAGAAAGCTACTGTTTTATTTGCATATGCCACTATTCTAGCGTTATCTAAATTATTACTTTCAGTAAACCTAGCAATAAAAGTATCTATAAACGAAGTTTGATTTTTAAGATATTGTACACCTAAACCTTCAGAGTTTATAGCAGTTTGATATGTATTCGTGTAAGGGCTTCCTATATTGTTTCTTATGTAAGTAAACAAGGCAATTAATGGATTACCCAAAGCAGTGCGTTCTACTTTAGTAAGTCTAACTTGCTCATTATCTGTAAATACCTTAGAAAGTTTGTTATTTGCCTCTTTCTCAACAGGAGGTAATTGCGCTTCATCTCCTAAGAACAATACTTTAACATCACTTGCTTTAGCAACATCTACAATTGTCTTGTATATATCATCGTTAAGCATAGAACTTTCATCTATAACAACAAACTTAATACCTTGCTTACGTATCAATGAGCCAGAACCTTCCCCAAACAACGTATCATTAAAGGTAAAGTTAGCCAAAGATGCGTTAGGTCTTATACCAAATAACTTATGTACAGTTGTAGCTGCGGTATTAGCAAGCTTAGCTATGTTATGTACAGCTTTGTGTGTAGTAGCGGTAACAGCATACTTAAATGGACTTTTAGATAGCACATACTTCATTAAGGTTGTTTTACCCGTACCGGCATAACCATTTAAAGTAAGAGTTGGAGAATCTGATTCATCTAGCCATTCTTCTATGCGCCTTATTGCAGCAACTTGTTCTTCGTTAGCATTAAAACCACCAAGATCTATATTTGAATCTGTGTTGTTTGTACTATTCGCTCGCCTAATAACAGTAGGTTTAATCTCTGTAGGTTGGTTTACAATTTTTTTATAAACATCTCTAATTGCTTGTAATCCTAATTCATTTATTTCTTGTGAACCTATACCTGTAAAATTTTTACTTAATGTAGGAGTATCAGTTTTAACAAAATCTTTTACATTGTTATCCCATTTATACCACCCAATTTCATTACCATATTTATCTGATTGATTAAAAACATAAGTAGGTTTGTTTAACAATATTCCTCTTGCTGTAGCATATCCTGTACCTCCTTCTGGTACAGAATAAGACATTTTATTATTATATCCTTTTCTACCTTTAATACCAGGTTTGATTAATTCAGTAACGCCATAAATAGATTCTCCATTATTAGCTTGAATCATATCTCTTCTAACTAATTTTCCAGCATAAGTATCTTTCGATATTACACCTCTCCCTAAAAACTTAACTGTTTCTAAATATTGTTTATCTAATTCAGTTTTTTCTTGTTCTGTAAGTTTATCATAATAAGCAACAGTATAATGGATATGGTTAGTTACTCCAAACTCTCGTCCTATAGCATCCCAACCTTGCATGTCTCCACCTTTAGCACCACCAGAATGATTTGTATATTCACCAGGTTTAATCTCTTTATTAATTGGTTGTTCTACAAATTTAGGAGTAGTTCCTGTATTATCTATACCAATTTCTACAAGTTTTTCATTCAAATAATTCCATATTTTAGGTGCAGATTGCTTCATATTAGAAATCTTACCCTGTCCAAATGGCATTTGAGCAGCAAATTTTATACCTTTAAATTTAGTTTGTGCTTCTTTGATAGTATTAATTTCATCATCAATTATCTTCTTATATTCTTCAAATTGACTATCTTTCCATTGAGTTCTATTATCATCTACCATTGTTGTAATAGGAAAAGCATTATCTAAACCTCTTATTACAGCCTGTGTAGTATTTGGGTATTTTAAACCTTTACCGTACAACTCTGTGTATTTAGATTCATTTGGAATAGTATTATTGCCGGACGTCCTAGACGCATTGTCTGTAAATAAATACAAATACTGTGAGTCATTAGCCACGCTCTGACGACTAAAATTAGTAAAAAGGGGAATAACTTCAGGATCATTTGATGTAGCAGAATTAATTAACGCCGGCACTGAAGCCACACTATCTGACTCAACTCCCACAATAGTGAATAACGCATCTAACCCACTCTCAAGTACTGAACCAGGTGAAACTTTAGTAAAACTAGAAAGGATCTTCTTAACATATTCTATGATCTTCTTAGTGATAGAAGAGTC
>CALMKR010000021.1 GCA_937867625.1 uncultured bacterium
ACACCCTTATTAGAAGCCCTTGTATGAGAGTACAAGGGCTTTGTTGTTTATACTTGTTGACAGATGCAATAGTTGTGGTAAACTATAATTTTATAGGAGATATCATGCCTGCATTTGTAGATAAGACTGGAAATACTTACGGCAAATTAAAAGTTATTAGGTTAGCTGATTCCAAACGCGGAAGAGACTTACTTTGGGTTTGCCAATGTGCGTGTGGAAACATTATTGAAACCACTGGCGGAAGATTACAATCTGGTAATACAAAATCCTGTGGATGTAATAAAACGGAAGTATTGTTAAAAAGAAATACAACCCACTCTTTAAGTAAAACAACTGAGTATATGTCTTGGAAAGACATGAAGAAACGTTGTTACAATACGGCTAATAAACGTTATCCTAATTACTCAGCAAAGGGTATCATTGTTTGCGATGAATGGAAGAATGACTTTTTGGCATTCTTGAATTACATGGGGAATAAACCAGATGACGGTAATTGCTGGACTATTGGCAGAATTGATAACAACAAGTCATATGAGCCGGGAAATGTCCGCTGGGAACTGTTAGATCAGCAAGCAAGAAACCACTCTAAACAAAGTAACAACACTTCAGGTATTACTGGAGTTATGTTCCGTGTCAAAGTTATAAACGGCAGGGAGTATTCATCTTGGGTAGCTGCTTGGAATGAACTAAACGGTAAAAAGAAGACTAAAGAATTTAGTGTAAATAAGTTTGGTTTTGACGCTGCAAAACAAATGGCTGTAGATTATAGAAATAAGGCTATTGAAGATTTAAATAACAAGGGTGCGGGATATGAACCATCTCACGGAACAACGAAGGAAGGTTAAGGATGGAAGAACAAGAATCTAGGAAGCTTGGGCCTTGTAGCCAAACACAACAAGACTTCCTACAAAATACAAGTAAGTTTTGTATTTACGGTGGTGGTAAACTCAGTGCCTCCACGTTAAAAACACTCATCTAAACAGGGAAATCCCATTGGGACAATCCTGTGCTAATATAAATGCGCAGAGACTAACGAGGCCACAATCTATTGGTTGGAAGGTAGTAGTGTAAGCATCAAGCGATGCTGAAACGGTGAGGGGAGCTTACGCTCTCAAGATATAGTCCGACACTTACAGCAATGTAAGAGTGATTTAGCGAATCACATAACAACCAAGGCTGGTAGCGGGAAGTCATATTTAGCACTTCTCTACTGTTTACAATTTAAGGATGACCCCTATTTTAGAGGGGTTTTCATTCGTCAATCTAGCACCCAGATTTTACAAAGCGGTGGGCTTTGGCAGGAAGCCCTTGATTTATATGGCCCTTTTGGAATTAAGGCCAAGCAACACCCAAATCTAGTTATTACTTTTCCAAGCGGTGCTCAGATTCAGTTTAAAGTTTGTCAAACTGATGCGGACACAAAGAACTTCGACGGGGGACAATATTCATTCGTATGCTTCGACGAAGCTCAATGGCATTCACAAAAACAAGTAAGTTATCTTGAATCCCGTATTCGTTCTAAAGCAAAAGGCCCACATAGGCTAGTCTGCACTTGTAACCCATTACGTGATAGTTTCCTACTTAAATTCGTAGAACACTACTTAGATAAAGATACAGGAATTCCAATTCCAGAGCTATCTGGAAAAGAAAGATATTACGCCCAATACAATGGGGATTATGTCTTTGGAGATACAGCAAAAGACATCACCGACAAGTATGGCCCAAATTGTAAACCACAGACATATACATTTATTTCAGCTACAATCTATTCTAATCCAGTAATGATTAAGCGTAATCCAGAATATCTAGACCGCCTAGAGAATTTGGATAGAGTAGAGCGTGAGCGTCTATTGCTTGGTAGTTGGTATGCGAGAGAAGCTAATTCATCTTATTTCCAGCGCCAATGGTGTGAGATTGTACCATATGCTCCTGTAAATGTTGTAGCTCGTGTTAGAGCTTGGGACTTTGCAGCATCTGTGCCTTCTGAATCCAATAAAGACCCAGATTATACAGCAGGCATTAAGCTAAGTCGAGACAAATTTGGTACTTATTATGTAGAAGATGCCTACAGATTTAGGAAGCTAACAGATGGCGTACTAAAGGAAGTTATTGATACTGCAAAACGTGATGGCATTGATGAATGTACAGTAGGTATCGTTAAAGATACTGGAGCTGGTGGTGCCGCTTCTAATATGTTCTTTGTTAGGCAATTAGCAGAGCACGGTATTGCTGCCAGAAGTACTAAGATGAGCGGCCATAGCGGAAAGATTCAACGTTTCCTTCCATTCGCAGCAATGGCAGAAGCCGGGGCTGTAAAGATAGTAAGAGGGCCGTGGAATGATGAGTTCTTTAATGAATTAGAATCATTCACTGGAGGCAGATCAGGGCACGACGATCAGGTGGACGCAACAAGTGACGCATTCAACATGATAGCCAAATCAATACAAATCCCAACATTTACTATCCCTAATTATACACAACAGTCAATTG
>CALMKR010000022.1 GCA_937867625.1 uncultured bacterium
AAATTGTCGGACAAATTACTTATCAACACACGTTTTGAGACAGCATATCTAAAAATCTTTATAATGGGAACAGATCAGTTGAAGACGTACTCGCAAGATAGGCTGAAATTTTTTTCACACAATCGCTGCGAATATCTCCACCTTCAACCGAGCTTGTACCGCAGAGTCGCCTGCGACTACATATTAGTTATTTAAAAAATAATATTCATGCAAAAAATTTCAACGAGTGTTGAAGCTTTGCACCGAGTAGTCGCGATGCTCGTTGCTGCAGCTGTACTGGTTGTGTCTATAGGTTTCTATAACACGGCCGACGCTGCTAACCTTACCTTGGTAAGCAACACCTTATCAGACTCTGATGTAACAGCTCTCTCAAACCATACAATTGGTTTTACGTTAGCCACGACATCTGCTGGGGTTACTACGGCGCAAACAATTGTCGTAGCATTTCCAGTTGGCTTCACGCTTGGTTCAGTTGCTCTCGGTGACATTGATATGTCAATCGACGGTGTTGACCAAACCTTGGCTGGTGCTGCTGCTCTTAACACCTGGGGTGTTGGTGTCGCAGGACAAAACATTACCTTCACTGCTGGTACAGGAACTGCAATTGCCACTAACACTGATGCAATTATTATTCGTGTCGGTACAAACGCCACTGGTGGTACAAATCGTGTCACGAATCCTTCTGCGGGTTCATATGAGTTTGTTGTGACAGCGGGGGCCGATACCGGTCGCACACGAGTAGCAATTCTTGATAACGTCGATGTTACAGCGATCGTTAACACCTCATTCACCTTTGTGGTTAGTGGTCTTGCCACAAGTACTGTGGTGAACGGAACAACCACTACTGGTTCTACCACTGCTACGGCAATTCCTTTTGGAGTATTGACTGCAGGTCAGCCAAAAGTGATGGGTCAGAACTTGGCAGTAACAACCAACGCACGTAACGGGTTCGTAGTTACCGTTGAGCAGGATCAAAACCTTCTCTCGTCAACTGGGGCTGATATCGATGGTTTCATCGATGGTGCCTACACGAACACACCAGCTGCTTGGGTTGCTCCGACCAATAACATCAGTAATGAAAATACCTGGGGTCACTGGGGTCTCACTTCAGAAGACTCAAACCTAAACAGTGATGAGTTCGGCTCTGCGCTCTTCGTAGCTGCTAGTAGCACACCTCGTCAGGTATTCTCACACACTGGTCCATCTGACGGAACAACAGCTGATATTGGTACAACTGATGTCGGATATGCTATCCAGATCACTCCACTCCAGGAAGCGGGTGATGACTACAGTACTGTGCTAACCTATATCGCAACACCAACTTTCTAATCCTGAATTCAAATGAATCTTCAGTAACGAAATGTGGAACAAAAAACTCCCCTCCAGGGGAGTTTTTTGTTGTCCGAGATACATGGTGTGGTGCTGGCAGTTCGCTGTTTATAGATCGTCCTAATGGTGGTGTAGCAATGGTATACTATATTCCATTATCACTATGACATTTTGCATGAGAGGGACAATTCTATCACTATTGTTGGCAGTATTATTTTTAGGAGCTTCAACAACAAGTGTCAGAGCACAGGGGAGTGCAGGGGTGACTTTAAAACCCGCTACTGTTGAAGAGAAGATTGATCCTGGAGCTACTAAAACATTTGTTACTTCGATTAAAAATGAAAGTGCTATTGATCAAACTTATTATCTAGGTAGACGAGATATCATCGGCGTTCGTGATGGTAATGTCCCAGTTTATGCGGATGAACGTGTTGTACCAACGCCACTTGATATGAGTAGCTGGATTGCTCTGTCTACGGACAGTGTGACTGTCCCTGCCGGGGCAGAAGTGCCATTTACCTTCACTGTTTCAGTACCTCCTGAGGCGCCGCCCTGTAACCATTTTGCTGGCATCTTCGTCTCAATGGAACCTCCAGAACTCAGTGAAAATGGTGCGGCTATTGGTTATGAAGTCGCCAATATTGTGAGTCTGCGAGTGAGTGGTGAATGTCTTGAGTCAGCCAAAATTCGTCAATTCTCCACTGATAACTACATTTATGGATCACCAAACGTCACCTTTAATCTCCGTATTGAGAATGATGGGAACACGCTGGTGCGTCCGGTGGGGCCAGTTGAAATTACCAATATGTTTGGTCAGCAAGTCGATGGGGGACTTATTTTCAATGAATCTGCCGCGGCGGTTTTTCCTGCCGACACACGTGAATTTACTTTTGACTGGAAAGGTGAAGGGTATGGTTTTGGTCGTTATGAGGCAGTCGTGAGTCCTATTTATGGTGAAGAAGGGGCGAAACAAACAATGTCGAGTACCGTGACATTTTGGATACTGCCCGTGAAAATTGTTTTACCAGCACTAGGTATTCTGATTACCTTACTGCTTGTTGTGTATATTGGTGTGCGAGTATATGTACGTCGCAAGTTGGCCTATTATGCGGCTGGTACTACCCGCCGGATTGCTGGTCGCCAACAAACGAGTAATCCTGTCTTGCTCATATTCCTGGTTATGTTGTCAGTCACCGCACTCTTCTTTATTGGTCTCCTGATTTTGTTTGCGTAAGCTTGATCAAAGTATTTATGTCTAGTAATTCTTCATACCATAGTCTGCTTCGTATCGGGGCTGCGGTCGTGGCAGTCATGCTTGTGTTCGAGAGTGGATTATTTAGTCCAGTCACTGCTCGATTGGCAGATCAGACCGAAAATTATCTAGCCAATGCCGTTGGTGTATCAGTTGGGGTGGCTCCGACTGAGCTCAATCAAATGACTGCCGCCTTGACTGCTCGTGAACGTGAATTAGATGAACGTGAATTGGCACTGTCTGAACGAGAGATTGAAATTGGGCTTAACGATGGCGGGAGTGTTGCAGGTCTTGATTCTGGGACATTTATCCTAGCGACTATACTCTTTATCTTGCTGGTGCTTATTATTCTAAATTATGCACTTGACTATGTTCGGTCGCGAGAGCGTCTCCGTCTCGCTGGGCAAAATGTTGCAGTCTAGTTGCTTCCGGACTTTACACACGGGAGGGCGGTTGGTCTTTACGCTGGTGCAGACTATAATACTAGTTAGCTATGTCTGATCGTTTTAAGGATTCAACTGCCATTGACTGTATGGTTGAGAACGTGCCGGTAATCTCACCAAAAGCTACAATTGGCGAGATTGTTAGTTTGCTCTCTCGACACGCAAGCTCGTATTCGAGTGTTGCGTATGTCTATCTTGTTGATAGTAGTCGCAAGCTCACCGGGGTAGTCTCGGTTAAGGAAGTCTTCACCCATTCGCACCACACTATTGCCGCAGCGGCTGCCAAGGCTACTCTGGTCTACGTGCCAGCCACTATGCCTGCTGAACAAGTTGCCCTGACGGCAATAAACCATAACCTTAAGGCTGTACCCGTAGTGGATGTCGAGTCTGGTCGGTTACTTGGGGTGGTGACGCCAGATAAAATACGCGATATTCTCCATTATGGACGAATCTCTGATGCTCTCGCTCATGCTGGCACCACAAATTTCGAAGATCCGCAGAATTCACTCTTATCAGGTACTCCACTCCTCCATATCCGAAAGCGCCTACCATGGCTCATTTTGGGGCTCCTCGGTGGGCTTCTGGCGGCGTCTATCGTGCAAGGTTTTGAAGAGGCACTTGCTGTTCATGTCCTCATTGTGGCATTTATTCCACTAGTGGTTTACCTGGCTGATGCAGTGGGCTCACAGACCGAAATCATCTTCGTGCGCGCTATTGCCCTTGATCCAGAACTTGGCACTTTCCCACGTTTCCGTCGCTACTTTATTCGAGAAATTATTGTCTCAGGTACTCTCGCAACAATTCTTGGGGTGCTCGTGGGTGGTATTACGTCATGGTGGTTTGATGCCCCTGAGCTCGTTCCTTTGTTGTTTACCGCTATTCTAGCGACACTGATGCTTGCTATGGTGGTGGCACTGGTGATTCCGTTTTTGGCCACGAAGCTAAAATATGACCCAGCGCTGACGAGCGGTCCAGTCGCAACCGTGATTCGTGACGTGATGACGTTGTGGGTGTACTTCCTTATTGTCGCTCTCTTTTTGTAAGGACCGGCCTACTAACCCTATCTACGTTGTTGCGCTTCATTCGAAAACATTCACCGTACAAACAAGTACGGCTCATATTTTCTCATTCGCGCGCCTAGTATCTAGGGCCATTAGCCCAGTCCCTGTACATTGAATTGTTGGGACGAATGCAGCTGGTATTTTCGCTGCGAGTCTCGTCTGAAGGCTTTTTGACCAGACTTTTGCCCGCGGTCATTTCGCAGTTATAAGCCTATATACAGACACAAATTTCTCTCCAAAAACCTTTATATGCTATAGTGCATACTTATATATGAAGATTCCCCGTACACCATTAAAGTTTTTATGGTATATCAGCTCCCGCTATAAAACGCTTGGTGTTGTTTCTTTGTTATTGGTGCTGACGGCTGAAATAGCCAATATTCTTATATTTTATGTTTCGGCACAGCTGGTAGAGCGATTTACTCAAGCGGGGAGTACTGTTGAGCAAACCCATACTGTAGTGTACTGGGGTGGACTATTTTTGGCTCTGTATGCTGCTCACCTTATTTTCTACAGATTAAGTGGCTATACACTCATATATTGGATTATTAAGTTCCACCAAGATGGCTACAACATCTTGTATGGCTATCTCACAAAACATAGTCACACGTATTTCAGTGATCGTTTTGCGGGCGCCCTTTCAAACAAAGTCTCAAACGCTATGGATAGTAGCGCGGGCCTTATGTTCCAGATCGTGTGGACATTTTTCTCAGAGTTTATTGGTTTGGTGGTTACGCTGGTGCTATTTTTTAGTGTTGACGTACGTATTGGATTAATTCTTCTCTTCATTACGCTGGCAGTTTTTGTTTTTAATATTTTGGCCGTGAGACGTCGTCGTCCGTACGTTGTACGTTATGCCGAATCAGCTTCAAAATCCCGGGGTGAAGGAGTAGATGTCATCTCAAATATTTCGGCAGTTCGGTTGTTTTCACAACACGAAAATGAACTACAACGGTTGGCAGGATTTTTTACTGAGCGGAGCAAGCGAGACGTTAAACAGTCGTTTTTTGGAGAAAACATTATGGTGGTAAATACGCTCTTTGCTATCTTGATGACCGCTATGATTCTCGGCACTTTGTATCTCCTCATGCGTGAGGAAGCGATTTCTGTCGGTGTCTTTGTGCTCGTTCTAGGACTTCTTGGTCGAGTTGGCCATCTTTTTATCACCACCGGACAAGCCCTCAACCGTTTTATTCGTGAATACGGAAACATCGAAGAGGGACTAAAAGAAATATTGCTACCACATACGGTTACAGATTCTAACGAAGCAAAGACATTAAGCGTATCAACTGGAAAGATTGATTTTAAAAAAGTTTTGTTTAGTCACGAAAGTGTTGAAGTATTCAATAATTTTACTTTAGCTATTCCAGCCGGGCAGCGGCTTGGTCTTGTTGGTCCATCAGGAGCAGGGAAAAGTACTTTCGTATCGCTACTCTTACGTCAGTATGATATCGAGAGCGGGAGTATCGATATCGATGGGCAGAACATTGCGACAGTGACCCAGGATTCACTGCGTGCCGCTATCGCAGTTGTGCCGCAAGAACCCGCGCTTTTCCATCGCACTATTAGAGAGAATATTGCCTACGGTAAGCCTGACGCTACGCTTGATGAGATTATCGACGTGGCCAAAAAAGCCTATGCACATGATTTTATCGCCGCTTTACCGCTTGGCTACGATACTTTGGTTGGCGAACGTGGGGTGAAGCTCTCTGGCGGCCAAAAGCAGCGTATTGCGATTGCTCGCGCCATGCTCAAAAATGCTCCTATTTTGGTACTTGATGAAGCCACCTCAGCGCTAGATAGTGAAAGTGAAGTCGAGATCCAAAAAGCCCTGCATATCCTCATGTCCGGGAAAGCCGTGATAGCAATTGCACACCGTCTCTCAACCCTCCGCGAAATGGATCGGATTATTGTGCTTGATAATGGGGCGATTGCTGAAGATGGTACCCACGACACCCTTCTCACCTATGGCGGCACCTACGCCCGACTCTGGGCTCATCAGGCTGGTGGTTTCTTGGAAGATTAGTTGCAGGTGACTGAAATAATGATATACTGTAAA
>CALMKR010000023.1 GCA_937867625.1 uncultured bacterium
CGTTGTTAGCGGAGGTGACACTGTTGGCCGAACCAAAAAAGGAATTGAGCTTTACAAGCAAGCCTATGCTCCAAAACTTCTGCTAAGTGGGGATGCCGCCGACTCTGAGAGCCCGTCAAACGCAGAGGTCATGCGCAAGTATGCCATTAAAAATGGTGTCCCAAACGATGATATCGTCATCGAAGAAAACAGTAAGGATACCAAGCAGAATGCAACAGAAAGCATTCTTAAATTAATTAAGGTCGGACCAACTCAAAAGATTCTCCTTGTTACTTCACCATATCACTCCAGACGCGCGAAACTAGAGTTTGAACGTGCTTTCAAAAGTAAAACTATCCAGGCCGAAGTGATCAGCGTTAATGCCGAAGATAAAAACTGGGCTAGATTTTGGTGGCTCAAGCCAAAAAGTGTTCTAATCGCAATTCTCGAAACTCTAAAACTGCCAATCGTTCTAGTTAAAGAACTCTAAATGAAAGCTTACAAAAGTACAAAAAAAATTTTCCTTGGACTTAGCGGGGGCGTAGACAGCGCCGTCACTCTTGCACTTTTAGCCAAAAAGCACGGAGCAGAAAATATCCAAGCTATTTTTATGCGTAACTGGTCAAAAGATTTGCCTGGTTTTCAGTGCCCCTGGCAAGAAGACTGGCACGATGCTCAGTCCGTTGCTTTAACTCTAGGAGTGAAGGTCGAACTCTGGGACTTTGAAAATGACTACAAAGATAAGGTTGTTGATTATTTAATTTCTGAATACAAAGCTGGCAGAACTCCGAACCCAGATATTATCTGTAATCAAGAAGTTAAGTTCAAAGTTTTTTTAGAACAAGCCATTCAAGAAGGAGCAGCAAAGATTGCAACCGGACATTACGCCAGGATTACTGATGACCCAATCAGTCCTCATATAAAATGGCTAAAGATCGCTAAAGATAAGACCAAAGATCAGTCATATTTTTTAGCTAGAATCTCTCAGAAAGCTCTTCAAAAAACTATTTTTCCACTTGGGGAACTCCAAAAAAAAGAGGTCCGCGAACTTGCTACTAAATTTAACCTACCAGTCGCCACCAAAAAAGATTCAGTTGGGATTTGCTTTGTCGGTGAAGTTGGAATTGTTGATTTCCTGAAAAACTTTATAGGTGTCCGGCCTGGGGCAATTATTGACATCAAAACCAATCAGCGAATTGGGACCCATCAGGGCTCTGAACTTTATACGATTGGTCAACGGCACGGCTTAAACTTAAGTTCTTCCCAAGACTTACCATACTACGTCACTTCAAAAAATATAACCAAAAATACTATATATGTCACAAGTGACATTTCCGCCACTGAAGTTTGGATAGATCAAGTTAAATTAACAGATTGTCACTTTATTAGCATTCACCCAGACGATATTTCGGATTATAGTAGCCTAAGCTTAAGAACTCGTCATCTCGGCAAACTAGAGGCAATCCAAAAAATAGACCTAGGGTCTAATAACTCAGAGATTACAATTAATCTTAGACTTAAGTCTAAGATTAAAACTCCTGCACCGGGGCAGAGTGGAGTAGTCTATACAGAAGACGGCAGAGTGCTTTTCAGCGGCTTCATTTTTTAAATTTAATCCTAGGCTACAAATCAAACAGTAGATTTAATATGCAATCAAATATTAAAAAAATATATGCACTCTATGCGCTTCATGGTCTGATATTTTTCTATTCTTTCGATAAAGTATTTCTGCAGTTAAAAGGCTTTTCTCTGACGCAGGTTGTGGCGGTGGAGCTACTTTATGTAATTACAATAGTTCTGCTAGAGGTTCCGAGCGGTGCACTAAGTGACCGTTGGAGCCGTAAGTACGTACTAAGTTTGAGCGGTGTGTTCTTTTCGCTATACATTTTGCTATTTGCAGTTAGCAGTAACATCGCAGGCTTTTTGATAGGTTCACTTTTGGCTGGAATAGGCTTCGTTCTACTTTCAGGAACTAATACCTCGATGCTATTCGATAGCCTAAAAGAGCTCAAAAAAGAACATCAGTACGAAAAGTATTTAGGACGTTGTCGGGCGATAGGCGCAGCAGTATTTATGGGAGCGGCATCGATAGGTGGGTTTATTGGTCAAAAGTATGGTTTGGAGATTGCTTTTTGGGCTTCGCTTCCGAGTATGATCCTAGTAGTGCTTATTCCGCTTTCGATGACGGAGCCGCACTTTCATCGTTCAACCGGAGAGGTTCGTTACTGGCAGCACGTAAAAATGACTGGACAATATCTACTTGGGCGGCCAAAGTTCGTTCATTTAGCTCTTCTGGTAACGGCAGTTGTTGTGCCAATGTCTATGTTTGATGAATACGCTCAGGTTTACTACGCCTATCTCGGTGTAAGTGCTGTTGGTCTGGGGCTACTTACAACGGTTGCAAGCGGTTTTGACGTAGTGTTCAATATGGTTGCATTTTGGTTTGCGAGGTTTCGTCGCGATGTTTTATACGGCAGCATGCTACTAATATTCAGCACAGGATTGTTGCTGACACAGTTACTTCAAAACTGGACGGGCATACTCATTCTGATCGGTAGTACGGTTGGATTCTATATTATCGAAGTGCTTGTCATGGCCGATATAAACCGCGAACTTCCATCTAAGATACGTGCCACGTCAGAGTCTTTTTTTAGTCTTGCAGATAAGTTAATACACATACCAGTTGCACTGATGTTTGGATTTATTAGTCAAAAGTACTCTCCGGCAACCGGATTTAGTTTTCTTGGGTTACTACTACTTTCATACACACTATATTACCTAGCAGGAACTTTTTACCGGCACCGGTAAAAAAGGTGTTGACTTCAGATAGTGGTGTTTTACGCTATTGAATATCTGAACAGATTAATAAAAAAACCTAGACAGTTGTAGGTAATAAGTACGGTAAGTTCATGAGACACGTAAGGTCAGGTTGCCTGTAAGGCATTTTCTAGCTCAGTTAGCGCCTGTTCTGCCTCCTCGACATACTGCTGAATTACAGGTATACGACGTCCAAGGTGATGACCAGTAGTCCAGCCATTGCGTGGACCATCTGGGATAGATGACCTGCTGTAGTCTAGGCCATAGCGCTCACCTTCATAGGTTAGTCTAACTGCACAATCATCTAGGGGTGCAGCAGTAGCATAATAACTTACTTTTAAAGATGAGGCAGGGTCTATGTCGTGGTAGAGATTCCATTGCTGCCTGGCGTTCAGGTTTTGAATTCCTGTCGGTGTGCCAGTTTCTTCGTCGAGGGCGACAGCGGCATTCAAATTGTCGTCGTTATATCTTCCTGGATTTTCGAGCAGAACGGCATTAGGGGTTGATGCAAGAAGTCTAAAAACTCGCTGTCCAACCTCTGAGCATTTTTGTTGCACAGGGAGTTCGTTCTCTAACCAGTTCACGTGAGCTGACCATATCGGGTCGGCGTGTGAGGTTACACCGTCACGAACGGGAAACAGCAGCTCTGGCGCGCCTGTGTCATACACCCCCTCTTTATAGTCAGTCGATATGCGCATGACCATAGCTGGTATTTGGCCTCCGAACACATCTGCTAGCATAGTCTGGTCAGTCAGGCCCCGCTTTTCACCCATATCACGTAGTTTTTCTGAAATATTACCGTAGGGCATAGTCAGCTGCGTTAACAGGTCTGCAATAGGAACTGCGGTACCTAGAATCACCTCAGGTGTTAATTTGTGTTCTGCCATATATATAATTTAAGCATGAATATTATATTATGTCAAATATAACTCAGTGAATAAGCAGATATTTTCATATTAAAAACTCCCGCCGAAACGGGAGTTTTTAGATAATCGGTAATAAATTACCAGCTGCGCTGACGGAATGATCCGCCGTTGCCGCCACCACCGCCGTTGTTGTCACGACGAGGACGATCCTCTTGTGGACGAGCTTGGTTCACCGTGAGTGAACGGCCACCAAGTTCTGCG
>CALMKR010000024.1 GCA_937867625.1 uncultured bacterium
ATATCATCCACTGTTCTGCATTGAAACCTGTCTTGTAATTGTGCCAAGCAAAGAAACAAGACATCAATAGATGGCCTGTTGCTGCGGCTAATTTGCTACCGACTACCTTACCTGTAGCATCGTCTAGAATAAGGCCACTGAATCTGTCTGTTAGTTTCATGTTGTTCCGTCCACAATTAATCCTGCTTGTACTAGCTTTGCAATCAAGTCTGTTAGTGCAGCATTACCAGCTTTAGTCCCAGTGACAGTAGGTCTTACAATTGGGGTAGCTCCCCAGAAACCTAGCTTCTGTGTGGAACTATTACCTATTTTACTACCAGAAGTAGTTCCTGTATTGATATTAATATTATCGTCTAGTGTGAATACATTTTGAAAACGGGCACCGTGTTTGTATCTAACTTCGGCGCCGTAAGCTTCCATAATTTGACTACCCGATTGAGTCTGGCTAGCAGCAAATGTAGGGCCACGTTTATTAACACCATATACTGATCCACTGTTTCTCTCAATAAACATTTGATTAGCATTGTCTAGGAACAAGTTATCATAAAATATATTTGCTGAGTGGTCTGATACCATTAACCCACAATTTGCTGCTGCATTGCTACCAGTTATTTCTCCTGTGGTAATAAACAGACTTGACGAATCTGCTGTAATAACCTCTTGAGTTGTTCCGCCTCGAACAATTATGTTAGAAATTCGCACAGAACTGCCATTACGTACATTTAAACACTTGGCATAGAATCCACCACTTGTAGCATCCATAAAATGGGCTTCCCAATCTGTGTATAGATTGGGTGTATTACCAAATCTTTGACCAACCACTGTGCGTTCATTTTCATCTGCCAATCTAAACTGGTGAATAAACAGATTTGTGAAGAAAATCTGGTCTGCATTATCTGTGTATAATCCGTCCCAGAATGGATATACGATAGTAATGTTTGACCATAGTTGGTAATTAGATGTATCTGCACTGCCTTCGATAGATACAATATTTACATCAGGTACCTGATAGTCTCTGTCACCACAGAACCTAGTCCTATAGCCAACGATATTAGTCTCCCTTGAGCGATCTAAATAAAGGCTGCTACCCTTTAGCCCTTCAATGAATACATTTTCTAAACACACATTATCACAACGATAAAAATGTAAGCCATTGGCCCTAGTTTCACGTTTACCAAGAATGCGTAAGTTCCTGATAGTTGGGCCATACAACTGACCTTCTTCATTTTTATCTGGAATAGCAGCCCCGGTAATATCCCACCTTAACAGTGTATCATTTGGTGTGGTAGGGTTAAAATAAATCTCTGTCTTTGGTCCACCACCGATTATTGTCAATGGTTTATTATATGTTCCACCATACTTGACAGTGTAACGTTTATTCCCTAGAATCACCTGACTACCACTTGGAGCGTTAGCAAGTAGTGAATGAAATTCGTCACTATCATCTGAGGTGTTGCCTGTCAGCCCATTAGCTACCGCGTGCGTTTCTTCTGAAGGAGAGCCAAAATTACCAATCAGCAGTAATTTTCCTGTGGCGTCTGTTGGTACAAAGTCTGGGGCCAAAGTATTTACTACTGTGCTACTTCCACTACCAGAGCCTACTACAATTTCACCTAACTCATTTACAGGGAAACCTTGTTGAAATTTTGTCATTTATTTACTTTCCATACAATGCAGCTTCATGGTTACGACGTTTAGTCAGGCCATTCAACACTGTCAGCTTACCTTCTACTTTTGCCTTGTTCCATCTTGAGAACTCTGCTTGGGCTGCAACATAGTCGCCTGCAATATGCTTCTTAAGCAGTGTGCTAGAAGCAAGTGTAGAAACACCGAGGTTGTAAGCAAAGCTAACAAGAGCATCAAACTGACTCTGACTGGCAACAGCAACAAGCTTATCAACTTTGTCAGCATAATTTTGTAGCTCTTCTTTTAGCAACATTAAAGCCGCCACTTCTGTAATTACGTCTGTTGGCTTTACATTCAATGCATGTCCGTATCCAATAGTCCATACACCCGCTGGACACTTATAAGCTTCAGCTTCAAATCCTTCAAATGTTTTGACTAGTGTTAGACAATCATTACTAATCTGTTTCTTAGGCTTTAATTCCATTTCATCACCATGTTTCTATATGTACGTCATCAACAAACAAATTGCCACCGTTGTTATTGATGTTAAATCCGTCAATGACTACCAAGGCATGAGTTGCCCACTCTGGCAGTTCATAGCGAGGTGTGTTATTAGTCATACCAGTATTTCCCCAGCCAGCAGAGGACAGTGTTGAAGTATTGACTGTTGTCAATGATCCAGTGTATTCTGGAGTTGGAGCTGTAAGTGGGGATGTC
The DNA here is from genome assembly GCA_937867625.1 of uncultured bacterium. Classification (GTDB taxonomy): domain Bacteria; phylum Patescibacteriota; class Minisyncoccia; order Phycocordibacterales; family UBA918; genus OLB19. Next base: position 2,344 of record CALMKR010000024.1, read on the forward strand.
TCAATCTTACATACTACTGGAGCAATTCTTAGGTCAATGCTACCACTGCCAGCAGATAGTTTTAGGAAAGCGGATACGCCAATAAATCTTCCACGTTTTCTAACTAACACAGCCAATTGTTTTGTTGTGGCTGTCGCAGTAGTAACAGGAACTTGTAAACAAGCTGTGCCAGTATGCTTGTCTGATGTAATTCTAGTTGGAGTACCAAAGCCCCCAGCTCTTACATACCATAAGTCTACAATAGAAGTTTGCTCAAACCCTCCATCACAGAGCCAGTTGTTTGCTGGATTAATTGATGGAGTACGTGGCAGGGATGTACTAGTTAAATCAGAAATGCCTTCTACTTTAAACCTGCCATTACCTGTTACAGTGGCTAATGTTGTAACAACTGTTTCAGTACCTGTAGGACTACCATTAGCAGTCATCTGAACACCTACTCCCGCTATACTGTGGATATACGGGTCTTTAATTCTAATGTCGTGGTTTGTCCCAACAACAAAAGCTGTACGCCAATTACGTGTTCCAGTATGGAAAATATTGGGAGAATCAAATAAACAAAGTAAGCGATTGCTCGCTGAAGTTGAGAAATCAAATGGTGTACTAGTTGTACTGGAGTTCCATTCAAAATGGCAACCAAGTTTAAATCTCAATCTCCCATATCCACTTGCGAATACAATTTGCCGAGTGTTATAGTCAAAAGAACAACCATCAAAATTCACATCGACATTTTCTGCACTACCTGACTCAGGTTGAGTATCAATGTATAACCCAATCTCACTGTTTCCAAAAGCCCAGCCATAGAAATTAGACTGTTCCCCTTGATCTGTACCTCCCTCTAGAGATAAGGATTTCAAACCGTTGTTGCAAATGCCATTCATGAATGTTACTAGGTAGGCAAAGTTTCTGTGTCTGATTTGCCTGTCAAATCCCTCAATAGTAACGTTCCTTACTGTTGCTCTTGGTGCACGAGTTGCCACAGCAGGGCTCATATTGATATCAATACCGTGATGAGTTTGGCTGCCTGTGCTAATGCCAATTAAGCTGAAGCCTTCAACCTCTGCTCGCTTGCCGTGGTAGTTTGTAGTGTTAGTATCAACCCCTGCAATTGGAGGGCTTGTAGGTGCCCTAGAAGCTAAAGTAATGGCAGCTTGAGTGCCCGTAACCGCTCTAGCATCCAGCATTGCTGAGTTACCCCTAATACCTACGCCAGCACCAATATCAATGATAAGTGGAGTGTTGATATTATACACACCAGAGGCGAGTTCAATTACGCCCCCGCCTGAGTTACGCAATCTATCATTTGCTGCTTGAATATTGATTGAGTCATCTCCACCGCTAGGCTCAATAAGGGTTGTTCCATCACAGATTACTAATGCCCCCGTAGAGTCAACTGGTAGATAGTCAATAGGCAGTTGTGCAACTACATTTGTAGTGCCTTTACCTTTTGATACCACAATTTCACTAAGTTCGTTGACAGGAAATTGAGTTTGATATGTTGTCATTGCATTGGTTTTTCTGGCTCAGCCATTGGTGCTATAATAGAGAGAACAACATCAGGAGGAAGGTCTTTGCCTTGCACTTTAACTAGATGCACTATAAGCCTAGATAAGTTACTAATGCGTTCATTTTGTTCTTTAACTTGGGCTTCTAACCCTTGGATACGAGCCGACAAAGCGGCTTCTTCTCGTGCAAGCTTCTGCCAATCA
>CALMKR010000025.1 GCA_937867625.1 uncultured bacterium
TGACGTACTGGTTCTAGTTCGAACCATATCTGAATCTTTCTGAATTCCGGCGTCAGTTTTTCGAGTATTTCGGCCGGCGTATCTTCGGATTCATCGACAAGCCGGAGCACTTCATCGGTAATCGATTTAACCGTCACGTGACGCCAGGTGTCCAGAACACGCCACGTGTCTAATGTTCGGTATATATCTTGATACCGCTCCTCCTCCCAGTTTCTTCGAATGCTAGATTCGAGGTAGGCGGCACTCGGTTGACGAGACTCGTGGTACTCGAACATTTCGGGAAACGCGAGCTTAATGCTATCGATGAGTGCATCGATAGACATGATTTTTGCCATGGAACTCCCTAATAAAAATAGTCTTCTTGGTAGCAAATCGACCGGATTGTCGGTTTGAGTAGATTAATAATAGCATATTTATATTGTAAAGTCAATGATTATGTTGGCAGGGGCACGTGGACTATGTCTTGAGACATACATCTGCGTCGCGTCCGAGATGTAAAAATAATGGCAGGGGCACGTGTCCAACGCTTGGATGATATAACAATCGTGAACTTATTGTTATATCATCCGCTAGCTACTGTTCAAACCTGGGTTTGACAGTAGGCGAACTCACGATCACACCAGCTTCGCTGGCTCATCGTGGTTCGAGGCCACGGGCCGGCAAGAAAAAGAAGCCATCGGATGATGACTTCATTTTCTTGGCAGGGGCTCAAGGATGATTACCGAACCTATTGTGTTATCGTATGTTTTTCTAAGGACGAATAAGATGTTTAGTCTTAACTCCTCCCGACTCTATGACCAGACCTCATTCTATAAAGCCTTCTTGCGTGACCTCGGACACGCTCAATCACGTGTTATCATCGAAAGCCCATTTATCACCGAGAAACGCATGAGATTGCTCCTACCTACCCTATCGAAATTAAGAATAAAAGGTATTCGTGTCATTATTAACACAAAACCTTTCGAAGAACATGAACAGTCATATCAAAGCCAAGCAGTACAGGCAGTTGCTGTCATGCAAGACTTAGGTATTGAAGTCTTGATGACGGGCGGGCATCACCGCAAACTGGCTATTATTGATGACGGTATCGTATGGGAAGGTAGCCTCAATATACTTTCACAGAACGATAGCTGTGAGTTAATGCGACGTATACACTCAGATATCGCCGTTCGAGAGATGCTTCAGTTTACTGGTATCAAGAAATGGTGTTGATGTATGATTGAACTAACGGAAATAATAGCGCTAGCTGTAGGTATACTTTTTTGATTAGAGCAGTCAATGTGTAAGACGTATTCTACGTAAGAGCTGAGCATTCAAAGCGACTACTACCGTTGATACGGACATTAATACAGCCCCAAGAGCTGGCGAAAGTACGATACCAGCACCGTACAGAACACCAGCCGCCAATGGTATGGCAAATACATTATATCCAGTAGCCCAAACCAGATTCTGTTGCATTTTACGGTACGTTGCTTTTGACAGCTTAATCACTTTTACGACATCTTCAGGATTATTCTTAATTAAGATAATGTCAGCCGATTTTATAGCTACGTCTGTACCAGCACCAATCGCAATGCCTATATTCGCTTGTGTAAGTGCAGGAGCATCGTTAATGCCATCACCAACCATTGCGACCTGTTGTCCGTTCTTTTGTAATTCTTTGACTTTAGCTGCTTTGTCTTCTGGCTTCACTTCTGCAAAGTACTGGTCTAAGCCGAGCTGTTTTGATACGTAAGCTGCAACTTCATCTGAGTCACCTGTTATCATTGCGGTCTTCACGCCCATAGATTTAAGTGTAGTGATAGCTTGCTTTGACTGCTCCCGAACTACATCAGCTAAGCCTAACGCACCAACTACTTTTTTATTAGTAATGAGATATACTTCGGTTTTACCTTGTTTAGCAGCTTGCTTAACTGCCTTTGCTATTTCGGCTGGAACAGTTAGCTTATTCTCTTCAACATAACGATAACTTGCTGCGATGTATACTTCCTTACCGTGTAGTGCTCCCTGTACTCCCAAGCCAGGCAGTGCCTTAAAGTCGGAAACTTTATCTAACTTAACACCCTGTTCCTCGGCTTTTCGCACGATGCCTCTACCTACAATATGCTCGCTATTTTGTTCAAGACTGGCTGTGAGATGCAAAATATCTTTGTCTGTAAAACCTTTCGTCGCCCATATATCCGTCACGCCGTGTTCGCCTTTTGTGAGAGTACCTGTCTTATCAAATAATACCCAGTCCAGCTTTCGTGCTGCTTCGAGGGCGAGGCGTTTGCGGACAAGTAAGCCGTTCTTAGCAGATAAAGCGGTTGAGATTGAGACAACGAGTGGAATAGCCAGTCCTAGAGCGTGTGGACAGGCAATAATCAGGACTGTAACCGAACGCTCGAGTGCAAAACCAGCATCTTTAGCTATGAACCAGAAAATGAATGTAACTAAAGCGGTTCCGATAGCAATAAACGTGAGGTAAAAGGCTGCTTTATCTGCTAGTATCTGTACGTTTGATTTAGAAGTTTGTGCCTCAGACACAAGCCTCATAATTCCAGCTAGAGCCGTGTCTTCGCCAAGCTTCGTTACCTTGACTGTCAGCGAGCCGTCTTGGTTGCCCGTTCCAGCGATAACTTCGTCGTTAACAGACTTACTCACTGGTTTACTTTCACCCGTAATAGCAGCTTCATCGACTGACGAAGTACCGTCTACGATAATACCGTCAACAGGTATGCTTGAACCGGGACGTATCAAAACTAAATCGCCAACCCGTAATTCACTTACGAGTATGTTTACTGGCTTATTGTTGATTAGCTTTTCTGCTTTGTCGGGTAGTAGTTTGGAGATAGCGTCGAGGGCGTTTTCAGCTTTAGCTATTGATGCCATTTCTAGCCAATGACCCAGCAACATAATTGTTACAAGTGTCGCTAGCTCCCAGAAGAAACCGTCGCCTTGAATAAAGAATTGCGTTGCAACACTGTAGACGTAAGCCGTGATAATTGCCAGGCTAATGAGTGTCATCATACCTGGCAATTTAGCTTTTAGTTCGCCCCACGCACTTTTTATGAACACCAAGCCACCATACAGAAAGATGATGGTACTAAATACAAACGGTACGTATTCAGAACCTACAAAACTAGGTGGCGTGAAGCTAAACCAATGTTGTATCATCTCGGAATATACGAGCACAGGTAGTGTCAGTAATAGTGATAGCCAGAACTTATCTTTGAACATAGCTACCGAGTGACCTGCGTGCTTGTCGTGGTCTTGGTGGTTTGAATGCTGATGTGTGTGGGGCGAGTGTTCCATTTTAGTGGTTCATACCTGACACAGAATTGGTGCTTTCGCTAGAACCATATCCCCAGTCTTTTTGCCATTGTTGCATCTGCTCAATTTCTTTAGTTTGGGCATTCACAATAGCGACCGTCAAATCTTTTACTTCTTGGTGCTGAGCGTTTGTTTTACCCACTGCAGCCATATTGATAGCTGATTGATGGTGGCTAATCATTGATGATAGAAACGCTTTATCGAATGCATCTCCACTGAGACCTTTGAGCGTATCGGTCATTGCTGCCATATCGTCCATCATTCCCATTGATGAATGGTCTGTCATCATAGAGCCACTGTTTACAGGATAGCCCCAGTTCGTTTGCCAACTTTGCATATCGCTCATCTCTTTGGACTGAGCTGATATGATGTTGTTCGCCATATCTTTTAGTTCTTGATGCTTGGCATTTGTGAGGGCAAGTTTCGCCATATCGACTGCACCCTGATGGTGGGCTATCATATTACTTAGGAACATCTTGTCGTAGGCTTCACCTTTGAGTGCTGCATATTGCTGGTAGTCGGCAGAGTTGGTATCAGCACGTATTGAGGACTGTGAGTTCATCATCATATTATTATTGTTTTTGCTGATTGCGTAGATTGATATACCTGCAATAGCGACAACTGCGACGGTTGCGATAACGATTAAGCCGTATTTATTCTTTTTCATAATTTCTCCAAAGTTATATTAGATTTGTTAAGTAAATAATCTTCCTACACTCGGAATACGCCGTATAAAATATATACTGGTATCTTTGGTGGCGGTTTGATAGTTTCTGCATAGAGCCTCTGTTTTTCTGTTTTTTCGCTAACTAGTCCAGCTTGGTTTGTTGCGTAGAAAGCTACTATTGGCTCATCATCATCTTCATTGTCGGGGCGATTGACGTTATTCGTGTCTTGATTTACGACAGCCGTGCGGCACAAGGTTGCACAAGAACC
>CALMKR010000026.1 GCA_937867625.1 uncultured bacterium
TTGTGTATGAGTATCTCTTTTGCTGGGAAGGGTGCGCTATACTACGTACATGGAAAAGACTCCGAAGCGAGGTAAAGAATTAGGTGGGGAAGGCAAGGGTGAACGACCTTTGTCGCTGGTTGAAGCACAGCGTCAAGAAGCGTTTGATTTGGTGATGGAAGCGCTCTCACCCCGTCTCCCGCAGGAACTGAAACGCAGTTTTGTTTCAAAAGAAAAGGAGTATGCACTGACCAGTGCCGAAGATTGTATGGTCGCGTTTGCCCAACAGCACCGCGAAGCAGTAGAGGCTTTGCATCAAGATATCGTGGCGCAAAATCACTACCGGGCGGAACAGGCGGTCGTCAAACTCCTCGAACTCTTTAGTGCCTACGAACGAATGGTCGCACTCTATGCCGAACTCCGCAGTTACTATCCCCGCGCCGCTGGTGAGGTAGAGGCAGCCCTCCCGCCACTATCTGCTGTCGCTAAGCATGGTGAAAAAGCCTGGCAAAACCTCAGTGAATAAATATGAGTATCGACTTTGACAAAGAAATCCACGCGCATATCGCGGTTCTGAAATCCCTCCAGAAACCAACGGGCGTATTTACTGCCGCTGCTCATACAGTGGGAACTGGGTACGATAAGGCGTGGCTCCGTGACAACTACTTTATGACGCTCGGCTTCCTCGAGACCGGTGACATTGATACGGTCGTCAAGACCGCGAAGGCGCTCCTCTCGGTTTTTGCGAAGCACAAAGACAAAATCAACTGGGCGATTGCGAACAAGCCACACGAGACCTGGCAGTACATCCATGCCCGTTTCCATCCGGAGACCTTTGAAGAATATTGGGAAGAGTGGGGGAATAGCCAGAATGATGCGGTAGCTGAAGTGCTCTACCTCATTTGTGATCTCGAACTCCGTGGGCACGCGGTAGCGACTACCACCGAAGAAAAAGAAGTATCCCAAATGATTGTCGATTACCTGGTACGGGTTGAGTATTGGCACGATGCTGATAATGGTATCTGGGAAGAGAATATGGAGGTCCATGCCTCATCGATCGGCGCCGGCGTGGCGGCGCTGAAGCTTGCGAGTCAGGTGGAGTGGCTTAAGGTCCCCTTGGTCGCTATCCACTACGGTGAAGAGGCACTCCGCCAACTCTTGCCACGTGAATCACAAACGAAGTTTGCCGACCTCGCCCTCCTCTCACTCATCTATCCGTTTGCGGTGACGACCAAGGCTGAGACCGATACGATTATCAAAAATGTGGTGTACCACCTCACCCGTGATCGCGGCGTCATCCGCTACAAGCTCGATCGTTACTACAATGCCAACGAAGACGGGTATAGTGAAGAAGCGGAGTGGTGCTTTGGTCTCTCGTGGCTCGCTATCATCTATGCCATGCGAGGCGAAAAAGAACGCGCCTGGTACTACCTCCGCCAAGCCCGTAACACAGTGACGAGTAATGGTGAGATTCCTGAGCTCTACTTCTCACAGAGTCCGGTACCAAACGACAATACACCACTCGGGTGGTCCGAAAGTATGTATGTTGTGGCTCTCCAGAAAGTAAAAGAAATGGAAACAAAGTAGCAATCATCGACCACATCTTGGTCGATTTTTGCTATACTTGAGGGATATGAAACATGTACTCGCACTCCTTATTGCCTTTGTCGCATTGGTCGTATTCTTCGGTGGCTTTATGATTGGCCGAGTGACCGCCCCACAACCAACCGAACTCGTTCCTACGCCGCTACCGGAAGAAACCATGTGTACACAAGATGCGATGCAGTGTCCCGACGGTTCGTACGTGGGACGCACGGGACCAAGTTGTGAGTTTGTCTGTCCGACAGCTGCGACGAGTGAACGAGTACGGGTGACCTCACCTGTGCCAGGCGGGGTTGTGACGAGCCCGCTTACACTCACTGGCGAAGCAGCCGGATGGTACTTTGAGGGTTCCTTCCCTGTCACGCTCGTCAATTGGGATGGACTGATTATTGCGGAAGGAGTGGCTACGGCACAGGGGGATTGGATGACGAGCGAATTTGTACCATTTGTGGCTACGCTCACGTTTACCTCCCCATATAAAGATAGTGAGCCGGACTTTATGAAGCGTGGCACCATCATTCTTAAAAAGGATAATCCTTCCGGCCTGTCAGAAAACGACGAAGCAAAAGAAATCCCCGTTTCCTTTGCCCCATAAAGCACTTTTTCTTCGCTGCATCTGGTTGTATACTTGATGTAAGCAGTTAAGAGTAGATATACGACATATGGCTAAAGGTGAATTCACACATAAAAAAGAAGCAAAAAAACCAAAAAAGGACAAGAAGGGTAAAGACGGTCTCATCTAAATCAATGACCAAAGATACCAAAAAAACCGCCAATGGCGGTTTTTTTGGTGTACAATATATCCATATGAAACGAAACATCATCATTGGAGCAGTACTTATTATCCTTGTTATTGTGGTTGGTATTGGTTTGACTACAAAAGTCACAAAAGACGCTTTGGTGGCAGACAATACTATGATGAATCAAGACCCAGCAACTGAAAATGATCCGATGGCAGAAGAATCAATTGATGGTGCAATGAGTGGTAAGGGCAGTCTCCTTGGACTCTTGGCCATGGGACGTAGTCAGGAGTGTACCTTTGTAGTCCGGACCGACGGTATGGTGCAAGAAGGAACAGCGTTTTACGACGGTGGTAATGCTCGCGTGGATACCCTCATCAAGGGAGCTGCGGCAGAAGATATCGCCTCATACATGATCATGGATAAAAAGAACAACACCATGTACATGTGGGGTAGCGCGCAAGGAGACCAGGGTATCAAGATGACTCTGCCGTCAGAAAATACAGAAACCCCCACACCAATGAATAATCCACAAACTGGATCAGAAGCATCAGCGGTCACGCCAGAGATGGATGTTGATTACAACTGTAAGCCGTGGCCTGTAGATGGTTCAGTCTTTGTACCACCAGCCGACATCGAATTTATGGACATGAGTGAGATGCAAAATATGATGGAGGGCATGGGTGGTATGATGCCGACAATGTAGTTATACACAACAGGCCTGCAGACAAGAAATAAAACAGACGTATACTAAAAAATAACGGAGGCCGCTAGGGATAATACCCTAGCGGCCATTCTGTTGTGGCAAATTATTTAAGTAATGAGTAATACGTTTTCAAATATGAAATATGTCGCACTAACCGCCAACGTACTTGTTCTCGCGAGTCTTATTTTCGCTACGGTGTTTTTTACATCCGCGACAGTCAAGGCCGCAGTACTACAGACTGGTGTGAATGCTGGAGCTGGCGTGTCCAGTGAGGGACCTCTAGTGGTAAGTGAGATGGTGCAAACAAAGGAGGTAATAGTTGGAACGGATATGATTGAATACTCTCTGACTTTCACGTTGACAGCAAATGATACCAACGTGTATGTGCCATCATCAGCTCTTGGCACCAGTGGTGCACTTGCCTTTGATACGGCATCGATGACACCGCTTTCTGGTATGATAACTTCATCAGCTGCTAAATCTGGCGCACGCTATGTTGTGCCGGAGGGCGAAAGTGAAACATTTGCTGTTACACTTATGATGTCGTCGAGTGCCCACATGGGTCGTTCAACAAATGTCGGTATCCGCTATGGCCTTACTGCCAGCGGTAGTTTGGCGCAGCTCCATCTCGCCAAAATTGATGTGCCACAACAACCAATTGCCACTACGACACCAATTGCCACTACGACACCAATTGCCACTACGACTCCAGTTAAGGTCTATTGTCAGATTGGTGCTAGTACCTATCCAGTCGGTACTGAGCGAAGAAGTGTTAGCGTATCTAGTGTTGTGAAGCAACTTTCTAGCACTCCTAAATATATTTGTCAGAATAAAAACGGAAAAGGTGTCTGGGGACGAATCGCGTTGCTACCTAAACAAGCGGTCACCATTGCTCAAATTGGAGCCGGATCAATGCCAACAATTTCCGGCACGGCGGTAGCAGTGAGCGGCACCCTTGGCCTTTCGATTTCTGCCAAGTCAGGAGATAAGGTGTACGGTAGTGGCCCTGTCGTAGTGACTAATGGGGCTTGGACACATACTGTCGTATCATCGTTATCAAATGGAACATATGAAGTAGTGATCTATCTAGATAATAAAGAAGTAGCTCGTAAAGGTTTTACCATTGCGTCCACATCGGTGATTCCTTGTAAGAGTGGTGCGATCAATAATAATGAAAACACAACCACGAGAGGCTCTCATGATCAGCGACCACTTGTGGGTGGTTGTTCTGATGGCGGAGGTTCTGGTGCTGATGGTAGTACCAGTACATCAACGCCACCGGGAGCATTACCAGCAACATGCCAATATTTAGGCAAAAGTTACTCCAATGGTATGGTAAGGCCATCGACTGGTAACGCCAGCAGTTCACGAGTTGATGCTCTCGTGTGTCAAAATGGAGAGTGGAAACCGGTGCTAAAATCAAAACCGTCAAATAATACGGCATCTACCGCCCGAAGTATGAATGGATCTGTTCGAGGTATTTCTGTCAGTGTTACAGAACGACATACCTTGCTGGCCGACTTGCAGTATCGATTGTCTACGTTACTCGAACGGGTAAAAAAATCACACAAGACCGAAGGTGAATTTAAAATTGGTGATGCAGTGGTGACTACCGATGCGCTCAAGGTTCGGGTGCGTGGCGCTGGTGGAGTACTTGGTGTGCAGCCAGCTGGCGCTACGGGTATAATTGTCTCAAGTTGGGCTAATGCTGGTGGCCGAGGCTGGTACAAAGTTGATTTTGCTACAGGGATTGATGGCTGGGTCGCCGCATCGTATCTGAAAGCCAGCGTCCCACTAGAGGCAATAACGGTTAACTTTTCTCGTCATCAAGCGACGCCAGCTGCGAGTACTGTTGTTGCTACTGACGGATCGACAGAAACAATCATTCCATTATCATACTTGATTGCTGTTAGTGGTGACGCTAGCACTACGAGCGTGGCAATTAAAAAACTAGCGATGAGTCTCACTATTACCGGCGCAACGTTTGCCGAAGTAGTGGATAGTGCTACGTTGACGATTAACGGTGCTGACTATAGTGACGTGATTTTTACTTCCACAAATGGTGATACAACAACGTTGGTATTCAACATCGCTGAACCAATTGTGATAGAAAGTGAAAATGAAGTATTGGCTGAAGTGAGATTAGTTCTCCGAGATACAGTGGCGCAGCTGAGCCATGATTTTACGCTTCAGGCCCAAGTGTCAACAACCGACCGAGTATTAACTGACACTGCAGTTGATCATGCGGTAGTGACTCTAACTGGATCAGCTACTGGTGAAATCCATACCGTGGTCGTAACTCAATAATCGGTGTTAAGAAACCACTCTCGCCTATGAGCGAGCGTGGTTTTTTGTATTCACAAAGGATTGGAACTATCAAAAATCTCAACACAAATAAATGTAATCAAAATGTTTTTTTGACACTTAAGACCACGATGAGATTTTAGACAGTTTGTAAAAAATAGTGTATGGTACAAACCTATGTCACGTGCTGATGGATTAATTGTTTTTAGTGATGTGTCGTTTGAACACGACCCAACTCGTCCGATTCTTAAGGAAGCGAGCTTCGTCGTGCGTCGCGGCGCCAAGATGACCTTGATGGGTCAAAATGGTGCTGGGAAGAGTACTATTTTTGGGCTTATTTCTGGCGCACTATCGCCAGACTCAGGTGATATCAATATTCAGCCACGTACGACTATTGCGATTTCTCGGCAGATTATTCCCCGCGACGAGCTGACCCTCACAGTTCGAGCCTTTTTTGAAAGTTGTTTTAAGGAGAAGGTATATGATATCGATCCACGGATAGAGGCCGTGCTCGAGGTGGTGAACCTCACTCCAACTGAAAAAATGAAGGATACGTTCAAAGAACGTATCATCGGGAGTTTTTCTGGCGGACAGCAGGCACGCCTCCTCCTTGCGCAGGCACTTATCCAAGATCCAGATGTGCTCCTTCTTGATGAGCCGACAAACAACCTTGATGTCGCTGGTATTGAACACCTCACGGTATTCCTCAAGGAATATAAGAAGACGGTACTTGTCATTTCTCACGATGCCGATTTTCTTAATTCCTTTACTGACGGTGTGTTGTATCTCAATACCCAAAACCGTCAAGTTGAACAATATAACGGTAACTACCATACGGTACTGAAGGATATTGCCGCTCGAGTGGAAAAAGAACAGCGTCAGAACGCCCAGCTCGCCAAACAAATCCAGGCTGACAAAGACAAGATTAACTACTTTGCGAGTAAGGGAGGTAAGATGCGTCTCGTGGCGAAGCGTATGCGTGATGATGTCGAGGAAGCGGAAGAAAACAAAGTGGATGTTCGTAAAGAAGATCGTACCATTCGCCCATTTACCATTGAGACACAGGGTGAAGTGCCGCTAGAGGTACTTCGTATCACTTCCTACAAAGTCATCAAAAACCACCAACCAAAAGAAGTGGAATGCGACCTTGTCTTGAAGCGTGGGTCACACTTACAGATTATTGGTCCAAACGGTATTGGTAAGACGACGTTGCTCGAATCATTTGCATCAGGCCATGCCAAGGGTGAGCATGTTGCCCCTGGGGTAAAGATTGGCTACTACCGTCAGGATTTCTCAAACCTTGATTTTGATAAAACGGTGTTTGAAACCCTTATGGATTCGATGCCAAAGAAAATTGAAGAGGATATGCGTTCAATTGCTGCCGGTTTTCTTTTGTATAGTGATGTGATGAAGAATAAGGTCGGCAATCTCTCTGAAGGGCAGAAGGGTCTTGTGGCGTTTGCGAAACTCACCATGGAGCGACCAGGACTCCTCATTCTCGACGAGCCAACGAACCACATTAACTTCCGTCATATTCCAGTGATTGCTGAAGCTTTGCATAACTACAAAGGCGCGATGATTCTCGTTTCCCACGTACCGGATTTTGTGGAGCAGATTCGCATTGATGAGATACTCGATCTCGCCAAATCCCTCTAGAACACCACAAAAATCCCTCAGACTTTGTTGCGCTGCATATCGGAAACACTCATCGTATGTCTATATACGCCTCGCATTTCCTCACTTGCGCGCCTCGTCTGACGGCTTTTTCAGGACGTTCTAAAGAACCATAAAATTTGTCGATGCTTTAACACAATCTGGTATACTACCCGAGTAATTCTAAAGATAGTGTATGAAAAAATATCTTTTCATTGGTTTGGGTTTAGCAGTGACAGCGGTAGTCGCTCTGGGTGCCTATTGGTACTTCTTTTATGAACCAGAGAAGCCGCCGCGCTACACCCGTGACCCAAACGCCTGGACGATACCACCGGTGGCTCACAGTATGAAAGGGAAGACCTTTGTGGTGCCAGATCAGCCGGAAACGAAAGTAACCCTCGATTTGATCTACCCGTCAGCGACTCGTGACTATCCGATGAACCGCTTTGCACTGGCTACCGGTACGGGTGAAGGGCAAGTCTACGCGATGGATGACTTTGTCACTGATATTCAAAATGGCCGCCGAGCTGTACCGTTTGTGGTATCTACTCCAGGCACTGGATCGTTTGTATATCTGGCCTTGATTGACGAAAACGATACAACTTTCAATCACGTTTCCTCAGTATTTCTTGGTGACCGGATTCGGGTGACCAAGCTCACGCGGGAGGGGAATAATGTGACCATTACCTATTTTGTGCATGATCGAAATCAAGCGATGACTGAAGTTCCTGGTGTACAGACTACCGCCATCATTGATATAAGTACAGGTACTTTTGTCCAAGAAGGTCGCAAACCGTGGCAGGAAGCAGCATTGGCCGCCAAGGAATTTAAGGGTAAGTATCTTTGGCGCGAAACAAAGAAGGCGGATGGGACGGCACTTACGCCCTCCACACCGGATGTATTTACCATGTTGTTTGATGGACCACGGGTATCACTCGGAACCGACTGTAATACTGGTAGTAGTGAATATGTACCACCAACCGGGACCTCGTCCGCTATGACCTTTGGTGCAGTGGCAGCGACCAAAAAGTTCTGTGAATCAAAGGAAGAAGGCCCATACTTTGAAATGGTAAGTCAGATT
>CALMKR010000027.1 GCA_937867625.1 uncultured bacterium
CCCCCGTCTTTTTATTTTGAACCCTTATTTATCTGTATCAGGAGTGGTACTACTTGCTTCTGTTGAAGCGGCTGGAGTAGCAGTGACACCGGCAATTGACTATTACACTTTTGTATTTAATAACACCTCGCAGTCAAGGAAAGGAGTACCCATGTGTAACAGGGGCCAGACTTCGCCTGCCTATCTTACTGAATTCAAAAACGGCCTAGAAGCGGCCTACTTTGGCAGCAGACAACGGCCGTGGCGAATTGCCATTTGGCACGCGATCATTAATTTCCTACAAGACACATGACTAGCTGAAAGTACATGTGCAAGCGAAGAGGACAGGCGTAGCTTTGCCTGGCCATTTTTATTGACTGGCAGCACGGTATGTAGAAACTATATATTTTATATAGATTACAGCCAGTACACCCAACGTCTTACCCGTCTGTATTGACATTTTCATAAAATCGTGTATAATATACACAAACAGCCAAAGAAAGGGCCCCCGGAAAATGTTCGAGTTCTTCCTGAATCTCATTATCACCATATGTCTCCTGTCAGCAGCGACGGGGGCGGCAATGATCGCCGTCCACTGTCTACGCGAGACTGAGAACAGAGAGGTAACATTCCCGCTGGGAGTGGTAGCCGCCATAATGAGTATGTGCACCTACGGGATGGCTGCACATATCGCTTACAACCATCTCCTGTGAGGAGATGGAGGGGGCTGGACGCAATTGCGCTTGGCCCTTTTTACATCATTCCCTCATACATGTCTTTAATCCAGATGACTATTAGGGATAGACACCTACCACTTTGCCATACTACTCAAATACCAAAGACCGACACCCCAGGGCGTCGGTCTTGTTTTGTACTCACTGCTAGTTATGTGATGCTGGAGTAGTATCACTCGGCTCGGTTGAAGCAACTGGGGTTACAGCGGCAGGTGCTGCAGCCGAAGCTGCTGAAGTCACACCTACTACTTTTGGCACCGCTGGATTACCATACTCATTGGCAGCACTATCAGTCTTGGTGGCAAGCCACACAATCAAGATAATCCATCCAACAATTGGAATAAATCCGAGCAAGAGCCACCAGCCACTCTTTCCGATATCGTGGAGGCGACGAGCGCCCAGGCCAAGACTTGGAAGCAAGAGACCAAGTGATACGAGCATCCCGATCATATCGAGACGTACAATATCAAGTGCTACTTGAATGATGATTGAAAATAATACAAACATCCAATATTCCTGGCGACCAATGCGACCGGCAAAGTCGACGTAGTGCTTTTGAATTGGATCTAAAAACCAGTGCATATACTATAATTTAGAGAAATTTTTTAATAAACTCATCGACGGCTAGTCGCAACTCCTCTATTGTACCATCGTTCATAATGGTGTAATCGGCTAGCGCGAGAGCGCCAAAGATATTCTGCTTGGTGTCATCATCTGGATTAGATTCGGCTTGTTCTTGAGCTTTCCACTCTTCGTACGTAACAGCGTCTTTAACACTCTTGCGACCAAGTGCACGTTCGTACCGCAGATGTGAATCAGCATCTACTCCGAGCACAACGCCACCAAGCTCTTGGATTCGCTTCACTTCAGCCACTGCCCGCAAACTTTCAATGATGACATTCCCTCCATCATTGTTTGCTCGTTCGTACAGTGAATCAACAATAAATGTTGGTCCGTGTTTTTGTCGCAAATCATTGGCAACGATAATCATCGAATCACGATTTACTGGCAGTGATCGACGTTCAATTTCTTCAGTAATAAATCCGCTCGCCGAATAATGCGTAAAGCCTTTGTCGTGTATTAAGTATTCCACTACGGTACCCTTCCCAGAAGCAAAGGATCCGGCAATACCAATAATCATAGACTATTTTGGATTAGCTACTGCCCGCTTCGCCTGCCATTCGGCATAGGCGACGAGGAGTGGACTCGCGATAAAGATAGATGAGTACGCTCCGGCGAACACACCAGCAATTAGCACAAGGGCAAAGGTCTGCGTCACCGCGCTCCCAAAGAAGTACAATGCCAGGAGAGCAAAGAGTACGGTGAGAGAGGTATTGATTGAACGAGCCATGGTGTCTGAGACCGCTTCACCGACCAGGTCAGCAAACGGTCGGGTGATGGTGTACGTGACTTCGTCACGCTCAATACCACCTGGTTCTTGAATCTTCTTGCGGTGTTCGATGCGGTTTTGGACGAGCTTTTCACGCACGCGGTCAAAAATAACAATGGTGTCGTTCACTGAGTACCCAAGAATGGTGAGAAGGGCCGTCACAAACAGTACATCGACTTCAAGTCCCCAGAAGTACCCCAGGAGCGACATCACCGCAATTGGTACGAGAATATCGTGGAAGAGTACGAGCACCGTGAATGAGCCGTATATCCATGAACTCACTGGCTTACCGATACCCACAAAGGCAAAGGCCACGTAGATAATGGTCACAATGAGGACCGCTCCGATGGCCCAATAGGCCTTACTCTTCATTTCTTCTCCAATCACTGGACCGATCGAGGTGGTACGAATAATTGAGGCGTCACTGCCCAGCTTGGTGAGTTTTTCGCCAAGGTCCTTTTGCTCCTCGACCGTAAGGGTCTTGGTGGTCACAATGTAACTGGCCCCAAACTCCCCTGAAGATTCACGAATGGCACCGTTAGCTAAATCGGATTCAGCGAGTACTCCTTCAATCGCACTCTTCTCTGGCATGGTGCCATAGCGCACTTCAGTGAGGGTACCGCCAGTGAAGTCGATACTCGGCTTAAGCCCGAATGTCGCCACAATAACGCCTGCGGTCAATACGATGAGTGCTCCAATGGCGAGAAAGAGCTTTCGATTTCGAATAATTGGCATACTATTTTTTGATTAAACCAGTACCGAGTAAATAAGGCCAGAGCCCCGCATCTCCTCGCTTCACATCAGGGAGCGCAATAAGGAGCGTTCGGGTGAGGACAATTGCCGACATCACTGAGATGATAATACCGATACCAAGTACCAGGGCGAAGCCTTTAATCATCGCAGTACCAAACCAGAAGAGAATAACGGCAGAAATAAGTCCCGTGACGTTACCGTCACGAATCGCACCCCAAGCACGAGTGAAGCCTTCAGTCGCAGCTTCACGACTTCCCTTCCCACTGCGGAACTCTTCTTTCATACGTTCGAATACAAGCACATTCGCATCCACCGCCATACCAAGTGAGAGTACAAAGCCCGCAAGTCCAGCAGCAGTGAGCGTCACTGGAATCAATTGGAAGATAGCGAGGTTCATAAGGATGTAGAGCAAGAGTGCAACAGCGGCAATGAGACCAGGTACACGGTACCAAAAGGCTAAAAAGAGTGCGATGATACCAAAGCCGACCAGACCAGCAATAAGGGTTTGATTAATCACCCCAGCTCCCAGGGTAGCATCAATTGTTTGAGTACTCGCAAGACTGATGGGGACCGGTAGCGCACCGAAGTTGAGGTTTTGTGCCAGTTCACGAGCTTCGTCTGGGGTGAAGCCGCCAGAGATGGTTGCTCGGCCGCCTGAAATTGCTTCATTAATCCGAGGGGCTGAGATGATTTCTCCGTCAAGGAAGATAGCGAGTTGCTCACCAACATTATCGCGAGTGATTTCTTCAAACAACTTTCCACCTTCATCAGTGAAGGTAATAGCGACCAAAGGCTCATTAGCAAGCTGGCCGGATTGTCCGCCAGCAAATTCAAGTGCAGCGCTGGCAAGGTAACGTCCAGTGAGGCCAGTATCGGTATACGGATCAAGCGTATCAACTGACTCGCCATTAACAGAAACGTTGCCGATAACGGCACCTGTCCCAGATGCGTTACGACGCAGTGTCTCAGCCTGCTCGGCAGCGATGACCGCCTGCGCATCCATCAGCTTAAATTCAAGGAGCGGCGTCCGGCCAATTTCCGCCACGGCAGCTTCCACATCGGTCACACCAGGGAGTTCAACCACGAGCCGATGGCTTTTTTCTTCTGCCGCAAAGCTACTCTCTTCGACTTGAATAATTGGTTCAGAAACACCAAAGACGTTGATACGGCGTTCGATCACATCGCGTAAAACTGCCATGAGCTCTGGCACTTCGGCAGGATCAATCTTGCTCACGTCCGCCTCGTACACGAGGTGACTACCGCCAGCGAGGTCGAGCCCAAGCTTAAACGGAAATTTGGCCTCAGGGGCGGTCACATTGTGCCACACGAAGTAGCCAATGAGCGCACCAAGCGCCAACACAATAACTGCACGAAAAACCCGAATGAAAGCCTCCACCTGTGGTGAAGTTTCTTTGGTGTCTGTTTTTGAACCCATACCGGAACCTTACAAAATAATAAGGCTGTTATACCATAGAAAACACTTACTTTCTATGTAATTTGGCTAAATAGAGCACATTTTTAAGGAGTATGGCAATGGTGAGTGGCCCAATACCACCTGGCACAGGGGTGAAGTAACTAGCCTTGTTGGCCACTGCTTTATCTGCATCCCCCACCAACATACCACCTTCTTCGGAAGTGCCAGCATCAAATACAACCGTCCCTTCTTTGACCATCTCTGGGGTGAGGAGACCTGGTGAACCGGCGCCGAGAATAATGATATCTGCGTCTTTGGTCGTAGCGAGATTATTGGAGTCTTTGGTAACAACAGTAACGACGGCCTCAAGCGAGGCAGCGTACTGGGCGGCCGGTGAACCAACGAGACGACCACTCCCTACCACGACGACCGACTTCCCTGCCCAATCAATGTTATGCACACGGCTGATTTCAGCAATCGCTCCTACCACTGGCGGCAGCAACCCATCAATCTGTCCCATATAGTGAGTAACATCAACATCAAGTTCCTTGGGTATCAACTCAATTAAATCCTTGGTGGCAAGATGCGGAAACGGAAACTGAATAATGATGCCATCACTCATTACAGCACACTGTTGAATTGCTGATTCGACCTGAGTTAACGTAACGTTTGGTGGCAATTCTATAACACTCACCGAAATACCCGCTTCCGCCGCTCGCTTTGTCTTCAGATCGAGAAACTTTTTAGTTTCAAAATTTGGCGCACAGGTAAAGACTGTCAACAATGGCAAACCTGACATGCCTGCAGTTTCTTTTCGTATATCTGATACAATCTCGGCCGCCAACGCTCGCCCATCAATAATCATATGGAGGTGAGTATAGCATAAAAGATGAAATGACCCGCCAAGAGGCGGGTCATTTCAACAATTACAGCTTTGGCTTCGGACGACGAAGGGTCTCAGGTACGTATGATTCGTACCGACCATCAGTGTACTGGAAGGCGTCTTTACTTGTGTATTTACAATCGTACACAGTAGCGAGCTTGGCTCCACTCATCACCACTGGATATGAGTAGAATCGCCATGACCCGGGACAGGTTGGCACCTTGCCACGAGTGGCATGCCAAAAGAAGAAGAAGACAATCCGGGCCATAAGTGGATGAATTGGTAAGATACGCTTTCCTACCGCTGCTGCCATATCTTTGGCCAATACTGGTTCACTCTCTGGCGTGATGTTGAACACCACATAATCCTGACTGAATGGTTCGAAGGTGAACTTGGTCACGATGTCGTTTACATCATCTTCGTGGATGAACTGCCGTACCCAAAGCTTCGTCGCTGGCACAAAGGCCGTGAGTGAAGTAACGAGCTTGTACGCAAACCCGCCTTTGAGATTACCCTGGAGCGCTGACTGGAGTCCGAAGCGATTGCGCATATAGCGACCACGAGGGCCGGTAATAGCGGCTGGACGTACGATAAAGACCTGTGGGACAGGCTTCCCACCAGCCTTTCGTTCATCGAACAAGGTCTTGAGACGCTCTTCGGTGACCTTCTTTTCTTTGGCGTAGATGTAGGCATCATCCCGGAAGCCTTCGAGTTCGGTAAAGCGGTGTTCGATAGTATTGTTCGTACGCGCACTGTATGAGGAGGCGGTAGAAAAGTAAATCAGCTTATCGACCGACTCCGTGTTCATAGCAAACTGAAAAATCTTGTCTGACCCTTCGACGTTCCAGCGCCACTCTTCTTGCGCCTGTCCGTACATCGCACGAATCTGCCAAGCGGTGTGCACAACTGTGGTTGGCTTATGAACGGCTACTTGTTCCTGCCAGCCGTCATCGGCCATATTGTGCTGAATATAGGTGACTTTCGGGATTGATTTCGAAAACTCGGACTGCGGTTCTTTATCCAACGTCACAATCGCTGCGACATCATCGCGCTTACTCATCTGATCACAGAGCATCTCACCGACATAACCGGCACCGCCCACAATAAAAACCGTTTGTTGCATATGTATGAGAGTATAACACTAGAAGGCAGAGAAAAGTAACATGAGCCACAGAGGCCGCAGGCCGACAATGGCGAATGTTCGCGAGTAAAGGCTATTCCTAATGCCTTTATCCGCGCACTACCACCTTGTTTCTTGAACCACCTATCAACTATTTAAATTTGTTTCGTGGAAAATACACAGACACTCCAAATCGCGACAACACCGTCTTAATCGTCCGCAGGAAAATCGCCATGTCAAGCCAAAACGACCGATTTTTCACATAATACAAGTCGTAAGAAAAACGAATCCGTGACTCTTCAATAGACTGTGGACTGATATTGCCTGGAATATAGCGCTGGTTGGTCTGTGCCCAACCGGTTACACCAGGCTTCACGAAGTAGCGGATTTTATAGTACGGAATCTCACTCGCAAGTCGTTCACCAAGGCCGGCGGTATCATTACGCGGACCAATGAGCGACATATCACCCTTAATAATCGCCCAAATCTGCGGAATTTCATCAATGCTAATTTTACGCAAAATCGCTCCCACTTTGGTCACCACATTATCTTGTTTCGCATCTTCCCCGGTCCAGGTACCGCTGCCGGCGAGGTTCTTAGTCATCGTACGGATTTTATGCACTTTGACCGGACGATTATACTGACCAATTCTGTCTTGCGTAATAAAAAATGCACCAGGACCTTCGATACGCATAGCGATATAGATAAACGGCACCAGAACAAGAAAACCGGCTCCGAGCACCAGACACGTCACTACGTCAATGATACGTTTTGTAACATCATAAATGAGGCTGCGCGATTGCGAGACATGGGCCAAAAACCAATCGTAGCGCAATGCCGAAAGGGGTACTCGATCAAAGGTGTCTTCGTACACTTTGTAGAAATCGAGGAACGTGAAATCAAAATCAATAAACGCCTTATCAAATAGCTCAGGCAAAACTTGTTCCAGATATGCACTATGCGCATCAGCCACAATAATATCAATTCGTTCTTTTTCTATTAAGGTCAAGAGCTTGTCCTTAAAATCAGGAGTCTTGAGAGCAGCGGTACTATCAATGATACGTACAAAAGAATATGAATACCGATCGTTGTTATTCACCTCATCCACCAATTCAATCGCTTCGTCACCATCAGCAAGGAGTATGGCGCGCTTGTGTGCAATTGGCGCAAAACGTGGGTATAGGTACATCCGCCAGTACGTGATGAGACCGACCGATATAAATAGATAGATGACTAGATTTGTTTTTGGGGCAATTCCAAACGGAATAATCAGAAAGAGAAAGAACGCCAGAATGATATTGACCACCTGGGTGTTCAGGATCCGACTAAACAAAAACGTCTTCAAGATGGTCGTGTGCTTGTCGTAAAGACCGCCAATGTAAAAGATGAAAAGCCAAACACCGGAAAGGAGCAAAAACGGACCAAAGTGACTCGCAAGCAGATCTCCCGCCGGCCACGCCATATAGCGCACTAAAAGCATCAACCAAAGAGCGCTAAAAAAAGCGACACTGTCTCCAATGATCAGAATAGTAAGCTCTCGAGTACGTTCTCCCATAAGTGCCCCTATGGTACCAGACGATACTAGACTAGCAAGGCATCGGTCGCTTCTGTATCCAAAATGCGGTATGCTAGGTTATACCCTGTGACTATGATTAATAATCATAAAAAGCCTTATTTTGATGGGTATATCCGCTTATATTCTTCTGTAAATCCATTGTGACTGTATGTCCTCACCTATTCCAAAAAAAGTTTTGTTCCTCATCACCAAGTCAAATTGGGGTGAGAAATGGGATGGGACCCATTTTGCAAGACTCGCCCTGCGATTTTGTGAATACTTGGAACAAAATAGCGAGCGAGTGGACAGCGTCTGTAAGACGGGGCAGTGTGGGACACTGTTTGAATTGAACCGCCCCACTGCCTAAATCTAGATACTATGGAAACTCACAATCAGAAGAAAGTTCTCTTTCTCATAACTAAATCTAACTGGGGCAACGCTCCTCGGAAACCCACGGTTTTCCGACGCTCGCTCAAGTTTTCGCTCACTG
>CALMKR010000028.1 GCA_937867625.1 uncultured bacterium
GATTGTCGTGTACGACTTCGGTGGAGGAACCTTTGACGTAACCGTACTTGAAGTAGGTGACGGGGTAGTTGAGGTACAGTCTACCGACGGCGACGCCCACATGGGAGGTCGAGATATCGACTACCGCCTTGTACAGTTCCTCATTGACGAATTTAAAAAGGCCGAAGGTATCGACCTTGGTAAAGACCCACTTGCGCTTGGTCTCCTTGATGACGCAGCAGAGAAGGCCAAGAAGGAACTTTCAACCACCGGTTCAACTGATATCAACATTCCGTTTATCGCGAACAACAATGGTGCGCCTGTCCACATGATGACCACCATCACTCGCGCCAAGCTCGAAGAACTCGCGCACGAGTACATCGACCGCTCAATTGAAATCACGAAGCGCGCGATGGAAGCATCAGGTCTCAAGAAAGAAGATATCAACGAAATCATCCTCGTTGGTGGACAGACTCGTATGCCGGCCATTGTGGACGCAGTCCGCAACCTCTTTGGCAAAGAACCAAACAAGAGTGTGAACCCAGACGAAGTAGTAGCCCTTGGTGCTGCTATCCAGGCCGGTATCTTCCAGGGTGACGTCCAGGACATTACGCTTGTTGATGTGATTCCACTTTCACTCTCAATTGAAACCATGGGCGGGGTAGCGACAAAGCTCATCGAAAAGAACACCCACATCCCGACGAAGAAGTCTCAGGTCTTCTCAACCGCAGCGGACAATCAGACCTCAACCGAGATTCATATCTCTCAAGGTGAACGTCCTATGTCTGCGGACAACAAGTCACTTGGCCGCTTTGTGCTTGATGGTATTCCGCCAGCACCACGCGGCGTCCCACAGGTCGAGGTAACCTTTGATGTCGATAGTAACGGCGTCCTTAAAGTCACTGCGAAGGACAAGGCGACCGGCAAGGAACAATCAATCAAGATTGAAGCCTCATCAGGTCTCACCGACGCCGATATCGAACGGATGCAAAAGGATGCCGAAGAGCACGCGAGCGAAGACGCGAAGAAGAAGGAGCTTATCGATACCCGCAACCTCGCCGAGCAGATGGTCTACACCGCCGAGAAGTCTCTCAAAGACTTTGGCGACAAGATCACTCCAGAAATCAAAGCTGATGTCGAAGACAAGATCAAGCTGGTAAACGAAGCGAAGAGTAAAGATGATATCGCCGCTATCAAGTCAGCCAGTGAAGCCCTCTCGACCGCCATGCAGAAGATTGGTGAAGTGATGAACCAAGCCGCCGCTACTGAAGGCGCAGCGCCAGAGACCGCACACGAAGCCGACGCACCAGTCCGTGACGCCGACGTCAAAGACGATACAGCAAAATAACAACAGCTACCCAATATAGGGTCCTTTAGGGGTCCGACCCCGAAACTCGGGGTCGGACCCCTAACTATTTCTACAGCTACCACGGCTATACCATTCCTTCTCGTCATTGCGAACTACGAGCGACCAAGCGAGTGGTGTGGCAATCCAGAATAAAGTACCTACCTGTGGTACACTACCAAAAATTATCAGTAAAGTATGTGTGTATTCATCCCGTTAGAAGTATCTATCGGTAAAAAACTTACACGTATTCATAAGGTTACTTATTAGACTAACTTCTAACGTGATGAAAGACTACTACGAAGTACTAGGACTCCAAAAGGGTGCCTCTCGCGACGAGGTGAAAAAGGCCTTTCGCAAACTGGCTGCCGAATATCACCCGGACAAAAAGACCGGGGACGAAGCCAAGTACAAAGAAATCACCGAAGCCTACGCGGTCTTGGGTGACGAAAAGAAAAAAGCTGAATACGACACCTATGGTCACGCTGCCGCCCAGGGTGGCGGAGGGGGTGGCTTTGGCGGCTTCAACTGGGGTGACTTCCAGCAGGGCTTTGGAGGCCAAGGCGGCTCGTTTGAATTTGACCTCAATGACATCTTTGAGAACTTTGGTTTTGGCGGTGGACGCCCACAGCAATCACGCGGGCGTGATGTCTCGATCGATATCAACCTCAACTTCAGTGAGGCAGTCTTTGGTACGACTCGTAATGTGCTCCTCAATAAAAACAACACCTGTACCCACTGCGAGGGTACCGGCGCAAAGAAGGGGACCGCCATGTCTACCTGCGAGACCTGTAACGGCAACGGTAAGATCCGCGAGACCCGTCAGAGCATCATGGGCACCTTCCAGACCGTTCGTGAGTGCGAAACCTGCCATGGTACCGGTAAGGTACCAAAGGAGCGCTGTGGCTACTGTGCTGGCGCTGGCATCTTGCGCGCTGAAGAAGAAGTCTCTATCAAAGTACCAGCTGGTATCGAAAACGGTGAAGTGATTCGCATGACTGGTCGTGGCGAGGCGATGCCACGCGCTACTAGCGGCGACCTCTACATCAAAGTGCATGTTGAAGGACACCCAACTATCAAGCGCGATGGCTCGACGCTCTACACGAGACTCGGTATCAAGCTCACCGACGCACTCCTCGGTGGCGAATATAAGGTCGAGACCCTTGATGGACCAGTCACCCTCACCATCCCCGCCGGCATTACCCACGGCGAACTCCTCCGTATCAAGGGGAAGGGAGTACCGGTAGATGGCCGCGCCCGCGGCGACTTTATGGTCAAGGTAGAAATTGGATTCCCGAAGACCGTCTCCAAGTCCGCCCGTAAACTCATCGAAGAACTCCGCAAAGAAGGTCTATAGAAAGAAGGACTCTAATTTTAGGGGTCCAACCCCGAGATTCGGGGTTGGACCCCTAAAATGTAATATTTGCCAAATATTACTCAGTTTCAAACAATAGCGTCTTTAGTTCGAGTCTTCGTCTATATATATCTTTTGCTAGGGCTATATTCTCATTTTGATTGTACATATCCTGTGCCAAGACATTAATGGCAACACTCTTCATTCGATCAGTTAGATGAAATTTGCTTGTTTGATAGATTTCAGTAGGTTCTGGTAGGCCATGAACAGTGTGATTCTCATTAATGTACGCAAGTAAATAATTTTTATATTCATCAGTATCTACATGAACACGCTTATATTTACCCTGGAAAAGTGCTCCAGACCGATTATTATGTTCGTTAAAATGCGCCGTATAGCCATTTGAAACACGCTTCATAAATTCACTAAGTCCCGTGTCTATAAGTGGTTCAACTAGTAAATGAAAATGATTCGGTAATAGCGCATAGGAATGTATATACACCAATGGTTCTTTTCTGCTTGTAAATTTCAACTTGGCTGAATTAAAAGTTTCAGTTCGCTCCTGGTTATTAAAATACGCAAGTGATAAATAGAAACGTAGGTAATCATTTTTAGTTTGAAAGACCACTCGTTTATCTACCCCACGATTATAGACATGGTACATTTCACCGGCCACTAATGGGACAACGGTTCGAGGCATACTTAATCATATACCCATTTTAGGGG
>CALMKR010000029.1 GCA_937867625.1 uncultured bacterium
GTCCTTTCAGATACCATTACAATCAAATTCGATGGTAATAATAATGGTGTTTTTGGTGAGCCTGATGATGGAGAAACTATCGACACGGCAGGATGTGGGTGGGTAGAACCGTCCGCCTGCCAGGATTGATGTTTTATTGAAAGCAAACCCAGTCTTACTTAGGTGTATGTTATACTTCACCAACCGCACAGATAACACCCTCTGGCTTTATGAAATCTAAAATCTTCGTCTTTTTTTGGTCACTAGTATTATTTCCTACTGTTGTTCTAGCGGGCGGAAGTACGGGGTTTGTACCACTTGTTGGTATTCCTGGACTTGATAAAGAACCGGACTTCAACTCATACGTCAATGCATTGTATGCCCTTGCTATTAGTGTTGCAGCTTTGATTGCGGTCATTCAGATTGTGATTGGAGGGGCGCAGTACATGATGGACGACCTCATCACCCACAAGAGTGCGGCCAAAGAGCGCATCAAGAACGCTCTTATTGGTCTTTTGATTATTATTGCAGCAGCGCTTATTCTCACCACTATTAATAGTGATCTCACTCATTTGAATATTAATGCACCTCAAATCAATCTGGATAACACCAAACCAACGACTACTCCATGGTCTCAGTGTGAAGAGGGTATAAGTTGTGTAATTTTATATTGTGAAGGTTGGATATTTGATGGAATGGAAATAAAAGAAGGTGAAACTGATGTAGATGCCTGTCGACGAGTGTGTCAAGAAGATTATTTCGGTGAATTTTCTGCTCATACAGTATCTCCAAAATCATCAACTTGCAAATACGACCCCGTTATAGCATCTAGTTGTAATCCGCAAAATAGCTGGAATTGTTGTGAGGATGTTAATAGTTATGAGTGGGACTCTGCGCACCAAAGATGCAATACAGCTAACGAACCTTATGTGAAAATTTTTTGTGGGTCGGATTTTAAAACTTGTGAGGACACAATGGCCGCATGTCGCGAATCTGGAAATGAAGTTATTTCAAAATATATACCCAATTCAAACGACCCAGCAGATATTAGTGAGGGCAGTTCTATTCTTTGTACGGATAACGAACAACAACAGATCAATCAACAAATCGAGACCCAAAAACAAGATTGTATTAAAAATGGGTATGTATGGATGGAGGCAATAAGTTCTTGTGATATTCCTAGTGATCAACCTACACCAAATTACTATTAGAATATGAGTATTTCAGAGACCATTATTTATCCCACATTTGGAAGTAGATAGATTGGTTCATGTCTCAAATAGCATAATCAGCTATTAATCCCATTTTTCTGTTTTGTCTCCTTCAGTACTAGTTAATAGTTGATTTAGCAACGAGTCTATTTGTGAGAATGTTGCTGGAATATCTTACCGGTGCTTGCGGACGAGGAGCTCTTGAGTGATGGTGGCGAGGTTACTTACCACAAAGTAAAGGGCGATGGCAGCTGAAAAAGCGTAAGCTACGAATACCATAAAGATTGGCATGACGTACTTCATTTGGAGCTGAGCAAGTCTCGGGGTCGGACCCCTAATTTTAGGGGTCCGACCCCGAGACACGATGTCTATAAAACCTTCATTAATCCTAGTGTGGTTAGCGTAATAATTCATCACAAACACTGTAATTACAGGATTATTTGTGGTATAATATAGACATGTCAAAGTCACTGCCAGCCTTTCTCCAACCAGTGTTTTGGTCGTATCAACTGGCTGATTTGGATACTGACACGCACAAGACTCTCATCATTAAGCAGATTTTGAACCATGGTTCAACACCTGCGGTGGCCTGGCTCCGCAGCACCTACACGGAAGCTACTATACAGGCAGTCATCGCCAACTCGATGGTTAGTGAGTGGTCAAAAAAATCCCTCTCATTATGGTCAAAGGTATACAACACTACTCCTCGTCGTCAAAATCGCTTTGCCTAAAAATAGTATGCTCCATCTAGAAATACTTGATCAAAAAAGACAGACGCTGTTGCCACTAGTTGCTACTGCTGGGCAGGGGTTTTATTTGGCAGGAGGCACCGCCTTGGCACTCCAGCTCGGTCACCGAGATAGTGTAGACTTTGATTTTTTTGTTACGGAGGATATTGATACAACAGAATTGTGGGGGAGTATTGAGCGCGCCTTCCTTGGCCACGAACTACAAAAAACACAGGATGAAAAAAATACCCTATCGGTAACCATTGACGGGGAAGTGCGTTTGAGTTTTTTTGGTTATCACTACCCACTTCTCGAAACACCACTAGAAGAAAATGGACTGGCTCTCGCTTCTATACATGATATTGGTTGCATGAAATTATCAGCCATCACCAGCCGATCAACACTGAAAGATTATGTGGACCTGTATTTCATACTACAACATATTTCCTTATCAGCACTTTTGTCTGACTGCACACAAAAGTATCCGACCCTCGACCACACACTCATCCTTAAGAGCCTCGTTTACTTTGACGATATCACCACTGAACCAATCCGTTTTATGCCAGGTTTTGTTGTAACCAGCGAAGAAATTGAATCCTCTCTCACCACTATTGTAAAAGACTTTCTCTCCTAACAAAATACTCCATTAAAATTGAGTATTTTGCTTTTAGGGGTAGGGCCCCGTGATTAGACCCCGTACTTTACCAAAGCATACCTTGGGCTAGCGATGCTTTCGTACCAGTAACTCCTGAATGATGGTGGCGAGGTTACTTACCACAAAGTAAAGGGCGATGGCAGCTGAAAAAGCGTAAGCTACGAATACCATAAAGATTGGCATGACGTACTTCATTTGGAGCTGCATGTTGCGTGTAAAATCATCCTTCATGCTCGGTGCAGCGTTTGGATCCTTCGGAGCCAGTTTCGGTAGCGAGAGGGAAGTCGCAATAAACTGCGTAAAACCTGCTACGAGCGCTAGCACAAGACTTGAGGCGGCAATGTCGAAATGGCCAAGGAAGAGCATCGACACCGTCTCGGGAGTTGGAACAAAACTGTAGAGGATATCAGGATGAATATCAGGCAATTTGAAACCACCACTACCACGAACTGCAATGAGACCCAAAGCAAGGATGATAGGGATTTGAATAAACATTACCATCAAACTAGCAAATGGACTGAGGCCGGCGTCTTTGTAGACCGCCATCATAGCTTGCGCTTGCCCTGGCTTGTCGTCTTTAAAATCAATCTTGATTTGTTTGAGCTTCGGCTCAATTTCGCGCATGATTTTTTGCGTCTTGACCGCTTTGATAGAAAGTGGGAACAGGAGCACTTTAATAACAATCACTGTCGCAATAATTGCGAGTCCTAAATCGCCATGCGGAACAGAATCAAGGAAGAAAACAAGGAGATTGTAAACTGGGTCAAAGAAAAAGGTGTGCCAAATGTAACTAAACATAGTGGCGCTATTCTACCCTGCTTTTTCTATCTGTGCGAGTAGCGCTTCTAATTGGCTTTGCAGCACTAAACGAGCAACCTTGAGGGCGCCACTTTTGTAGAGAATGATGTAGGTACCACCCATAGTATGAGCTTTACCAAATCGTTCGACTACGCCATAGGCTCGGCGTCGTAGACGATTGCGATCGACGGCATTTTTGGCAACTTTTTTTGAAACCACTACCGACACCCGAAAGTCTGTTGCCTTGGTATAGACTATGGTGAAATGCTCGCTATGAAAACGCTTCCCTGAAGCAAAGTAGGTGGGAAAAAGTGCGCGTGGAATACGATTTTGGGTAGCTACCATAGATAGAGTAAGTATAGCAGGGGAGAGTACTAGTGCTTATGAGTGCTAGGAAAATACTCATAGACAAGGCGTGCAAGCAAGTAAGCGTGAGACTTATTAGATATTTCTTACAGAAACTGTCCACTCATTGGTCTTTTGTTCGTTTTACTCACAAAATACTCAATGAGTCTTGCGGAAACGTCCCACGTTTCCTCACGGTGAGCGTTTACTTGTGAAGCACAACGCCGTATATGAGGATTTTGGTAGTACGAAAGCAAAAAAGCTCTTAACGAGCTTTTTTGACAGTGAGCTTAGCTCGGCCTTTGCGGCGACGAGCGCGGACTACTTTCTGACCGGAGGTAGTAGCTTGGCGCACGAGGAAGCCGTGTTTGGTCGCGCGTTTGCGCTTACTTGGTTGATACGTTCGTTTACTCATATGGAATAATTTACCGCCCCACTATACCTGAATATCGAAAAATAGCAACCTATTCGCTTTTGGTGCCAAGTTTTGCACAGGTTATACACAGTTGCGAAGTTTTTGTAAAAGATGAGGGGTATTTTTCTCTCACTTTTTGTTCATACTCATTTACATGGTGGGGAGAACGAGTATAATGCTGATACCTTCCGACACACCATGCAACCGACCTCACACACTCTCCCGCAAAACAGCATTGTTCGCACCGAACAAATTGATGTGAAGCAGTTGTGGGATGATGCATTGGTTAAAATCGAACTCGCAATTACACCCGCCAATTTCAAAACTTGGTTCCGTGATACACACATCATTTCACTTGAAGACGGTACCCTCACTATCGGTGTTCCGAGTGTATTTGTACGCGACTGGCTACAAGATAAGTTTCAGTCGATGATACTGAAGACACTTCGTGAACTCACCCCACATGTACGTAGTATCGAGTACGCTGTTGTCCAGCGTAGTGATCGACGGAATGAAACAACCAAGACCCAGACCATCAACGCAGCCCTACCACTAGAGGACTACTACATAAACAAGAGCGATAACCTCAACCCAAAATATTCATTTGAAACATTTGTAGTAGGTTCATACAACGCACTAGCCCACGCGGCCGCCAAAACAGTGGCGGACAAGCCAGGTATTGCGTACAACCCGCTCTTTATCTACGGCAAGACCGGTCATGGTAAGACACACCTTATCCAGGCAGTAGGGAATCATGTAAAAAAGAGCGGCAAGAAGGTTTTTTATGTGACGAGTGAACGGTTTGCGGTTGATTATTTCAACTCACTCCAGAGCGGTAGCGCTAATAGCTTCAAGGATAAATATCGTCAATACGACGTCCTTATCATGGACGATGTTCAATTCTTGGCTTCCAAAGAAAAGACCCAGGAAGAGCTCTTCCACCTTTTTAATGCCCTTCACGACACCAACAAGCAGATTGTGTTTTCGAGTGATATGCACCCCGCCCTTCTCTCTGGTCTCGAAGACCGTCTCCGATCTCGCTTCGCTCAAGGGATGATTGTAGATATTCCGGCCCCCGACAGTGAATCACGAGCGGCTATCTTGCGCGCCAAAGCCGCCCAAAACAGCATCACTCTCAGCGATGATGTAGTAGAACACCTCGCCCACACCATCGAAGGGAACATTCGTGAACTTGAAGGCGCCCTCAATACCATCATGTGCCAATCACAACTCCTTGGCCGCACCCTCACCATTGATGAAGTAAAGGCAATTATTAAAAACAGTTCCCGGCCACGAAAGACCTTGGCGGTAGGGGATGTAGTTGATAAAGTAGCCCGTTTCTTTGATATTGAACCTGCCAGCATCTACGAAAAAACCCGTCGTAAAGAAGTGGTAAAACCTCGACAAATCATCATGTATATTCTCCGTGAAGATTTTCAGGTGTCGTATCCAGCCATTGGGAAGAAAATGGGTGGTCGCGACCACACCACCGTTATTCACTCCTGCGAGAAAATTAAGAATGACATCAAGACCAATAGTGAACTCGAAGAGGAAATTACCCAGGTCCGACTGTTGTTGAAATGAAATGAGCCACAGAGGCCGTAGGCCGACAATGGCGAATTTCCGTGAGCGAAGGCTATTCCTAATGCCTTCGTCCACGTCTCTCAACTACCACCAACTCACCTGAAGTTAGTCAATGCAAGTTTCCCTATGTGTAACTTGCCACATCAGTGCCCCTAACTAGTTCTTTAATTCTCCCTAATGGCTGGGGAAAAGCTGTTGAATAGGTGTATAAGAGGGTGTTTGTTTGGGGGTGACTTTTGGTGGTATGATGCACTGTAGTTGGGGATTCTACTGGGGTTACCGTCGTAGGTTATACCCACCCTGGTCATACACCGGTTCTCATCCCCACCACATACCCACCTCAAACAAACACCTATACCCATATCTGACCATTGGTTGTGGATTAAAAAAGACCAAAATACAACATATTTTTTAGATATGCACACTTCCACACCCCTAATAAGAGGCAGTAAAATAGTTTTATAAAATGAAGATACACATCAACCAGGAAGACCTTATACACAGTCTCGAACTCATTACCCGAGTGAGTACAAAACACGTAACACTACCCGTCTTACAATGTGTTTTGATAAAAACTGAAAGTGGAAAGGTAATATTCTCAGCCACCAACCTTGAGATCAGTATTGAAGTAACTAAACCAGTAGAGGTGATAGAGGAGGGCGTGGTGGCGGTACCAGCAACAACGTTGTTTCAAGCGGTGCAGTATATAACAAAAAAGACCGTAACCCTGGCGGTGGTAGATGGGGTGTTGGTGGTTGAGAGTGGGTCTGGAGTGACCAAAATTAACACCATGCCACACGAGGAGTTTCCTCATGTAACTAAATTGTCTGAAGCTGGGTCGCCAATTAAGCGACAGTTCTTGGCATTGGGTATCAAGACAGTTGGTTTTGCTGCTTCTGTTTCTTCTATTAAACCCGAACTCGGGAGTATCTATATTCAACAAAAGAAAGAACACTCACTTACTTTTGTGGCCACCGACTCTTTCCGTCTTATGGAGAAGACGGTACCACAACAAGGTTTTATACTTTCCCAAACCGTCCTTATTCCAGCCAAAAACGCCCAAGAGCTTGCTCGTATCTGTGACACCTTGGCGTCTGATCCGGTTTTCTCAATTACCGACAATCAATGTGCTTTGGCTTTTGATGAGGGGGTGTATGTGGTGTCTCGTCTTGTGGCTGGTACTTTCCCTGATTATGAACAAATTATTCCAAAAGAATACACTACCCACACCACTGTCCTTAAACAAGATTTAGTGCAACTCTTTAAGAAGTCACAGGTGTTTCTAAATAAATTTATGCAGGTGTCTGTGTCGGTTGAAGGCGACCAATTGGTGGTAGCTTCACAAAACGGCGAGGTGGGGGCAACTACCGACAGTGTAAAGGTTTCTACCGAAGGTTCTGATATTAAGCTTAACTTCAACCAACAGTATCTTCTTGATCCACTTTCACATATTTCTGACGATAGTGTTGTGATGCATTTTGCTGGTATCGGTCGACCACTCGTTATTCAGGGACATACCGATGCTTCACTCCGTTACCTCGTTATGCCGATGAATAAATGAAGCAAAATAACCGCCTTAGGGCGGTATTATTTTGCTTCGTTCCAACTTTTGCCCTTCCTAGGCAAAAGTTCTGGAACTGGTACAAACCGCCACACTCTCTCTTTGTGTTATATATGGCGAATTTCCGTGAGTAATTTTTCATTCCTAGAAAAATTATCCACGTTGTTCAAATCTTGAGTCAGGTGTTCTTTGTTAGATTTTTCGACTATTACGAACTTCCTTCAAAAATGACTATCACTAATGTCATTTTGAAGTTGCTCAAATTATAAAAGGATCTCTTTAATCTGTGTATGGCGAATTTTATGAATTTTTAAGGAGTGGTAGCGACTATAAAAATCGGTATGCCCTTGCGGTGCCGTGAGCAGGGCCTATCCTTAATGGCCCTGTCCACGTATCTCAAACCACCACCTTATCACCTGAAGTCGACTATTCACAATACCGATATCAGATATCTCAGAATAATAAATAACCGCCCTGAGGGCGGTTATTTATTATTCTGAGATATATCACTAAACCTTCCCAATAAAAATCCGGTTTTTCTTGCCTCGACGCAAAACCGCCACATCGGTTAGTTGTTCACCAACAACCATATTCTCGTCAGTGAGCACTGTTTCATTAAGGGCGATTGCTCCTTCAGCAATAAACTGTCTCGCCTCACGTTTGCTGCTGGCGAGTTCAGTTTCAATCAAAAGGTCAATGAGTGGACTGTTTCCAATAGTTTTGATTGGAGCCTCAGCTCGAAGAAGGGCCTGTTCGTCGTTTGTTAGGTCTTGTAAGCTCTTTGTGCCAAATAGTACCCCAGTGGCCAAGGCAGCCCCACTCTGGGCCTTTACACCATGCACGAAGCGAACCACCTCATCGGCCAAACGTCGTTGGGCAATTCGGGCACTCTTGTCAGTTTCGTGATCGGCTTCAATAATAGCAATCTCGTCAAGTGAAATAAAAGTAAAGAGCTTGAGGTAGTCAATTACACTTTCGTCACTGGTGTTGAGCCAGAATTGATAAAGTTCATACGGAGTGGTCTTGTGTCGACTGAGCCAAACCGCATTACCCATACTTTTACCAAACTTTTTACCAGTGGCTTTGTCGACGATGAGTGGCATGGTAAGGGCATACGCTTCGTGTCCAGTTACTCGCCGTATCAGCTCAACTCCCGCAATCAGGTTGCCCCACTGATCTGAACCACCAATCTGCACATCAGCACCGTTGTGTTGGTGGAGATGGAGGTAGTCGTAGCCTTGGAGAAGGGAGTATGAGAATTCGGTGTATGAAATACCGTTTTCACTTTCCATACGGGTGGCGACAGAATCTTTTTTAATCATAGCGTTCACCGTAAAGTGTTTTCCGACATCGCGCATAAAATCAAGTGCGGTAAGCTTTGAGAGCCAGTCGTAGTTGTTTACAAAAGTAATGTCGCCAGTACTCAGGGTGCGAACCCCTGCCTCCATAGTGGCAGCCTGGGCGCTGATTTTTTCCAAGGTAGCGAGTTCACGTTCGGTGTCGCGTCCAGATGGGTCACCAATCATCGCTGTGCCACCCCCGAGGAGGAGTATTACTTGGTGGCCGGCTTTCATAATATGGTTGAGCATCATGAAGGGTACTAGGTTTCCGACATGAATAGCGTCAGCGGTGGGGTCAATGCCGAGGTAGACAGTTCTTTTTTCACCATCAAGAATAATACTGGCGTCAGCTGAGTGTTGGTAAATAAAACCACGAGCGGCTAGTTCTTCACTGAGTTTCATATGCTCATACTCTAGCACAGACCAAAATTAGTCACTAGAGTGGGTTTAAAAAGCTATCAGACGCACCATATAAGCGAGAAAGGGTGGGATGAATTTAGATATACGAGACAAGCTTTCGAGTGAAGTGCAACAAAGCATGAGGGTTTTTGGGCATACTCTGAACATTTTGTGGTACTATAAGCACAATAAAAAGAGATTTCTATGCGTATATTTCGTCGTGAATGGTGGAAAAAACATTATAAAGACGTTCTTATTGATGGGTCAATTGTTCTCTTTGTGGGAACAATCTTGATTGCGAGCGTTTTATTGATCTGGATTTCTACATTAGAAATCCCCGATCTGTCATCTTTTGAAGATCGTCGGATTCTTCAATCAACCAAAATTTACGATAAAACTGGCGAGATCCTCCTCTATGACCTCCATCAAGATGTAAAACGTACCATTGTGCCATTTGAGCAGATTTCTCGTCATCTCAAAAATGCTACGGTGGCTATTGAAGATGAACGTTTCTACAGCCACTTCGGGATAGATCTGAAGGCGATTGTGCGGGCGGCGGTAGTAAATACCACCCAAGGAGATTTGCTTGGTGGGCAGGGTGGTTCTACGTTAACTCAGCAGGTGATCAAAAACTCAGTCCTTGAGCGAGACAAAAAACTATCTCGTAAGGTAAAAGAGGCAATCCTCTCGGTTAAACTCGAACGCACGCTGAGTAAAGATGAAATTCTTGCGGTGTACCTTAATGAAGTGCCATACGGTGGGACTATTTATGGTGTAGAAGAAGCGGCACAATCATTTTTTGGAAAGAAGGCAGCTGATCTTACTTTGGCTGAGTCTGCCTATATTGCTTCGTTACCCCAGGCTCCAACATATTTGTCGCCATACGGAAGCAATCGAGCGGATCTTGATAGCCGAAAAAATACTGTCCTCGATAAGATGCTTCAAAACGGTATGATTACGGAAGAGGAATATAATGAAGCAAAAAATACCAACGTAGAGTTTTTGCCGCAAGCGGTTACCGGCATCCGAGCGCCACATTTTGTGATGTTTATACGTGAGCAGTTGGTTGAAAAGTATGGTGAAGAGGCGTTGGCTGAGCGTGGCTTCCGGGTCATTACGACACTTGATTACGATCTTCAGAAGGAGGCCGAGCGGATTGTCGCAGAGAAAGGGGCTACTAACGTCGATCGATTTAAGGCCGACAATGCCGGGCTTGTTGCTACTGATCCAAAAAATGGTGATGTGCTTGTGATGGTTGGGTCGCGTGATTACTTCAGTAAGGATATCGACGGTAACTTCAACATCACACTAGCTGAGCGCCAGCCTGGTTCCTCAATCAAGCCGTTTGTTTACGCGTCAGCTTTCACAAAAGGCTACCTTCCCAATACCATTTTGTTTGATGTTAAAACACAATTTTCGCCACAGTGTCCGCCTGATAGCACGAGCTCTGAATCTCCTTGTTATTCTCCAAATAACTACAACGGTAAGTTCTTGGGGCCAATTAGTATGCGGAATGCCTTGGCGCAGTCATTAAATATTCCGGCAGTGAAGACACTCTATCTTGCTGGTCTGAAAGATACACTTAAATTGGCGGCAGACATGGGCCTCACCACTCTCAATGATCCTGATCGTTACGGGCTAACGCTGGTACTCGGTGGCGGAGAGGTGAAGTTGCTCGATATGACCCATGCCTATGGAGTGTTTGCCAATGAAGGGGTGCGTGCTACACCACGAAGTATTCTCAAAATCGAAGATACTCGCGGTAATGTTGTGTTCGAAAGTAAGGTTGAAACCAAGCAGGTTCTCGATCGTAATGCCGCACTACTCATTAGTGATGTGCTTACAGACAATGTGGCTCGTACCCCGCTCTGGGGAGCGAATTCACTCGTGAATTTCAAAGAGCGCGACGTGGCCTCAAAGACCGGTAGTACCAACAATCTTCGTGACGCATGGCTCATGGGTTATAGTCCAAATATTGCGGTTGGTACTTGGGTCGGGAATAATGATAATAGTCCAATGGGTGGTGGGTTATCAGGTCTGATTGTGACACCAATGTGGCGAGAGTTTATGGATTATGCACTTGCGAAATTACCTGATGAAAAATTCCCGCAACCGCAGATTGATTTGGCTGGAGTAAAACCAATAATCCGTGGCGATTATATTGATAGTGGTATGCTCGCTGCAGAACTAGCCTCGAGTTCAACTAATTCAGTAGATGTGGCCAATATTCTCGGCGGTATGCACACCATTCTTCATTTTGTAAATCGGGGCGATCCACGAGGGCCGTACCCGACCAACCCTGCTGCGGACGAGTCGTACTATAACTGGGAGTGGGCGGTACAGGCTTGGAAAAATTCGACATATGGATCACTGGCGAGTACATCACAGGCTTCCAGTAGTGATGATGAAGTCACACCAGAAGAAGACAACAATCCCCCTCGGCGAAGGCGGTAGTAAACAACAAAAACAAAACCTTTCTATCAGTAGAAAGGTTTTGTTTTTGTGGGTAGAGCTAGAGCATAATCTTCGGCACACTTCTCTCGCCGAGTCGACCTTTGAGGTGAGTCAGGATGTCCGCCTCCTGGCGTTTAAGTTCCTGGCGAATCATCGCTGAGGCATTAATTTTGAGGGTGCGGGTGGCAGGTGTGTAGGTGCAGGCATGCGGTAGGAGGGTGATGCCGGTGACGTCTTTGATGACCTCTAGAGCAGCGTCAGTCACCGATTTTTGGGGTGCTACCAAACGCTCTTTGTAGATTTGGAAAAGACTCCCCAAAGCTTTAATGTCGCCAGAACGTTTAGACATAGATGGTATCAATATATCACCAAAACAAAAACACTCCCAATGGGAGCGCTTTTGTTAAACATTCGCCAAATAATTTCACATATTCGAGGTGAGAAATGGGGTGGGACCCATTTCGCAAGACCTTGCCTGTTACTTTATAAGTGTAACGAAATATAGTAACGACAAGGTGTACTGCTCCTGTAGGGAGGCGAGTGTAATTAGTGGGCGAATGGACTAGAGTTCGTCTACATCATCAAACCTGTCAAAATCAACATCCTCTGCGT
Organism: uncultured bacterium; assembly: GCA_937867625.1. Taxonomy (GTDB): domain Bacteria; phylum Patescibacteriota; class Minisyncoccia; order Phycocordibacterales; family UBA918; genus OLB19. The sequence goes on from CALMKR010000029.1 coordinate 12,082, forward strand.
CATCTTCAAGTGATTCCTCCTCCTCGTCTTTCTCGTCTTCTTCCTCATCCTTTTCTTCCTCTTCTGGCAGAATACCAAAACCTTCCATGAGATCTTCGTCTACTACCGCATCGTCGCCACCTACTTCATCGAGTAAATCGTCATCAAGAGTGGCTTCGTCGTCGCCAAGGTCAATCTCTTCATCCTCAATTTCTTCTTCATTATTATCGGTGCCAAAATCTTGCGTCATAAAAACATTACAATTATGTGAATGGTTATAACAAAACTAAAAAAGTTTGCAAGCCCCATTCCGTGCCGGTGATTCTACCGACTTCGACCATGCTGCGCAAGGGTGGTGATACCCACCGCAATGGCGTCATATTCGTCATCCTTCGCTTTTTTTGGGATATTGGGTACCAAGCGCTGTACCATGGCGTAGACCGCAGTTTTATCGCTATTACCATAGCCGGTGACCGCTACCTTTACCTCCTGCGGTCCGTGTTCATAGATGGTTAGTCCGTGATGCTCAGCAATATAGAGTACGACTCCACGCGCCTGCGCTACCCCAATACCGGTGGTGATGTTTTTGTTAAAGAAGAGGGTCTCAATACCGAGCGTTGTTGGCTTATATTCGGCAATTATTGTTTCGAGTGCTGCTCCGATAGTAGCGAGGCGGTGGGGAAGTGCAGCTGTCTTATCGGTCGTGATGCAGGTGGAGTAGAGGAGGACTTCCTTCCCACTCACATATTCAAGAACAGCCACACCGCAGCGGTCAAAACCAGGATCAATAGCTAATACGCGCATAGATGGTTCTAGCATAGCAAATTAAAAAGGCGGGCGCATGGCCCGCTTTTTAGTTTGAATCAGCTGTGGTGTAGATTTCCTGCACATCGTCTTGTTCTTCAAGGGCTTCGATGAGGTTCGCTAGTGCCTCACCATCGGTATCATTGAGTTCGCTTGGGTTTTGGGGTACATATCCATCAGCGGTTTTGGTAAAGGCCCACACAGCGGTACCAGGGGCACCAAGGCTGTAACCTGCTTTCGTGAAGATGTGGCGAATCTCTGGTGAAGTGCGGTTGTTGTTGTCGGTCACCGCGGTAATGATCATCCCCACTCCGCCTGGACCAAAGGCTTCAAAGACTACTTCCTCCAGGGCAGCGGCGCCAGCTCCGGCGCCTTTAGCAACCGCACGGTCGATATTCTCCTTTGGCATCGAATCTTTCTTGGCGCGGTCAATCGCGGCGATGAGACTGGGTGAGGAGAGATTGCCGCCGGCACGACGCGATTCCATCGTGATCATGAGGGCATGTTTACTAAACAGCTTACTCTTCTGTGCGTCGGTCGCCGCTTTTTTGTGTTTGATCTTTGACCATTTGTTGTGTCCACTCATAAGTTTTAATCTAAATTACACTTACGCATCAATTTTTCTAATTTTGAGTCAACTTCAACCCAAATATCTTTATTACGGTCCTGTGCCAAAAGTAGTAGACAAATGGTGATGTCTGCCAGTTCAGCATCAAAATCAATATCTTTGTCCTTGTGCCGCTGATTTCTGTCGTGTTCTGTCAAAACCGCCTCACACAGCTCACCTACTTCTTCATTCAATTTAATAACACGTGAAAAAAGACGTTCCTTGTCGGTCATGTCCGGGTTTGTGGTGTGGAAGTAATGGTTCAGTTTATGGAGCTTCGAATTTATAGAGGCGTTCATATTGTCTGTATATGTTTGTAAGCTTCTGAAGTAGCTACCCGACCTCTTGGTGTCCGTTCAATCAAACCTTGGCGGATAAGGTAGGGTTCAATCACGTCTTCAATCGTTGATTCCTCCTCACCGGTCGCAGCAGCGATAGTGTTAAGTCCAACCGGACCACCGCCAAATTTGTGAATGATGGCTTCAAGGACGGCGCGGTCGGGGCGGGTTAGTCCAATCTCATCGATATCAAGGAGACCAAAGGTGCGGTCGATAATATCAGTATTAAAGGCCCCGCCCTCAATCTGTGCCAGGTCCCGGCAGCGCTTGAGGAGGTAGTTGGCGGTGCGTGGGGTGGCGCGGCAGCGCTTTGCGATGCCTGAAAGGAGTGGGTGTTCTGAGGCGATTTGTAGGAGTTCTGCTGAACGAGCCAAGATGCTCGTGATTTCTTCATCGCTATAAAACTCAAGCCGGAAAGTACCGCCAGAGAAACGAGAGCGTAGTGGGGCTGAGAGAAGAGAGATGCGGGTAGTGGCGGCGACAAGCGTGAAGGGTGGTAGTTCAAGCTGTACAGTTCGAGCCGACGGACCTTTGCCGATAATGATATCAAGCACCCCTGATTCCATGGCGGGGTAGAGGACCTCCTCAATACTTTTGCTGAGGCGGTGGATTTCGTCGATAAAAAGGACGTCTCCTGGTGTGAGATTAGTGAGGATGGCGGCGAGATCGGCTACCCGTTCGATGGCTGGGCCTGAGGTGGTGCGCATGTTGGTACCAAGGGTCTTTGCGACGAGGTGGGCGAGGGTAGTCTTCCCCAAGCCTGGCGGACCATAGAGGAGGATGTGCTCCGCCGCGTGACCACGCTCACGGGCGGCGGTGAGCAAAATTCGCAGGTTTTCCTTGATTTTTGCTTGTCCAATGTATTCTTCCCAGGTTTGAGGGCGAAGGGTCTGATCAAGATTTCCAGCGTCGTCGCGGGTAATAGATGGGCGAGGGGTCTGGCTAGCCATAGTGTCTCTAGTATACCAGAAAGCGGGAATTGCTGGAGGTAGCTTGACAAAGGGTTGAGACTATGCTAGTATAGGCACGTTCAGTTCTCCAGTTCATCTAGTGTTGTATCTTCTGATATCACCTATTTGGCCGCTCTCTTTTACAACCAATCAAAAAACGCCCATCACGGCGCCTTTTATTGTGTTCAAGACGATAACTCTCTAAGCAACATGAGTACGTTGCGAGGATTTTTGGGGTCCCACTCTTGAAGTGGAACACTCTGCATCCCCTTAGCGCGGTATTCACTTTCTATGCGGAAGCTTGCTTAGAGAGTTATACTCTCGAACATTTATATGAGACGCTGTCAGGGAACTGATCTTATGACGACTATAGCGCAGTCATTCTCCTTTGCCTATATTGACCGTACATCCTTTTCTTATTTGAATAAAGTCAAGACAGACGCGCGACCATTTGTATGGTCGCGCGTCTGTTTTCTTTTCGAGTAGCTTTTAGATAATGTATTTGCTGATGTCTATCTCTTCATCTGGGGCAAGTCCCTGCTCCTTTGCTCGCCGCACATTTTGTAGGTCTACCACTCGTTCCAGTTCATCAATAGTCGTGACACCAGCGAGAACTTTGATCATACCGTCTTCCGCCATGCTCGGAATGTTCTGGGAGGAAGCCGCCTCAAGAATCATTACCTCACGCGGATCGCGAATCACAATTTCTTCCACGGCGTCATCAATGATAATCGCTTCAAAGACACCCACTCGACCTTTAAAGCCCGTTCCGCCGCAGGCTTCACAACCGACACTTTCATAAATCGTTACTTCGTCAGCGATAGTGACTGGTTCAGGGTAATGGGCGAGGGTCTGTCGCATTAAGGTTATCTGTTCAGGACTGGCCACTACCGCCTTTTTGCAATGTGGGCACAGAACTCGAACGAGTCGTTGACCGAGCATGACGTTTACTGAACTACCGATGATGCGCGCATCAACACCAAGGTCGATTAGGCGGGGGAAGCCGCCAGCTGCACTATTGGTGTGGAGGGTGGAGAATACCAAGTGACCAGTTTGGGCGGCGTGAATAGCAGTTTCGGCTACTTCACGGTCACGGATTTCTCCCACCATAATGATGTCGGGGTCTTGACGGAGAATTGCCCTAAGGCCAGAAGCAAATGTGTAGTCGGGACCGATTTGGGTTTGAACAATACCAGGGAGTTTGTATTCAACTGGGTTTTCGATGGTGATGATTTTTTTCTCACTATCATGAACAGCACGCAAAAACGCGTAAAGGGCAGTGGTTTTTCCGGAACCAGTTGGACCAGTGGTAATAATAAGACCGTTTGGTCGCTTGAGCTCACGTTCCATTACCACCTTGAGGTAAGGGTTCAGGTCGAGTTTTTCAATACTGAAACTCGCCACCCCTGGGTCAAGCAGACGCATCACCATCGATTCACCACCAGCGCCAGGAATAACAGAGGCACGTACTTCAATTTCACTTTGACCAAAAACAAATTGGAAGCGGCCATCTTGCGCTTCTTTGCGCTCGTTTAATGTCATGCCGGAGAGGAGCTTGAGACGACTCATCAAACGACCGTACAAATGAGTATCAATATCAGCAATATCCAGGAGTACACCATCGAGACGGTACCGAAGGCGGATTCCCATTGCCGCCGGTTCTATGTGGATGTCTGATGCCTTAAGAGCAAGTGCTCCCGCAAACATCAGTTCAAGAGTTTCGGAGATTTGGCGTGGACTATTCACCGTCGAAATCTTGGTTAACCCTTGATGTACGTCACCAATCGTTTTGATACTCCCCGCGGTCGCCGTAATGGCTTCGGTGTTGATATCAAGAATACCTTTTTTACTGGCGGTGGTCATTTTTTGGTCGGCGTACCGAGCAAAGCCATGTTCAATACTGGCCCGGGAGGCGAGAAACACGGTCAGGGTAAAACCAGCCTGTCGTAGTTCGTTTAAGAGGCGTTCGGTATTAGGTTCCTGAGGAGCCATGACTGCTACCGAGAGGTTTTGGCGCATAAGTGCAAACGCAATCATGTTCGCCTGTTTCGCCTTGGCTTCAGGTATTTTTGTGAGTGCCTCAGGGTTGATGGTGACACCATGGAGATCGATATAGGTGAGTCCGTACTGAGGTGCCAAGCTCTGCATTAATGCTTCCTCACCTCGCTTGCGGAGGTCGGCGAGGCGCTTTGTTGTGTCGTCGTCATGGAACTGGTTCATATACGATATTGTACACGAGGAGGTGAGGCTCTGGTGGGGTATAAGGGGGAAGGCGACAGTGGGTTTTTTCGGTGTTACAATGCGACCATATGGAAACCTTTGCGGCTGCGACATTGACTGACCTGGGTACAGCAGCTGGGCAGATTCTCACCGATCTCAAATCTTTTCCCCGCGAGCAAGCGATGGTGCTCACCCTGGCAGGCGAACTTGGGGCGGGCAAGACAGCCTTTGTGCAACAGCTTGGTCGGCAACTCGGTATCACTGAAGTGATGGCCAGTCCGACTTTTGTGGTGATGAAGCGGTACGAAACTACCGACCCGGTATTTACCGAGCTCGTTCATATCGACGCTTATCGTATCGAAGATGAGGCTGAAACCATACCACTTCACTTTAGCGAGATTTTTGCCAAGCCGAACACCCTCATTTGTATCGAGTGGGCCTCTCATATCCCGACCACCATCCCGAGTTCACACGCCACCTTGGCCATCGTTGATACTGATGGTGTACGCACTCTTACCTACACAGCACCAGTATGACGAAAAAACCGACCCCAGAAACTCTTGTCCTTCTAGATGCTCACGCCATTTTGCACCGGGCTTTTCATGCGTTGCCAGACTTCGCATCCCCGAGCGGTGAACCTACTGGGGCACTCTACGGTGTGGTGGCGATGTTACTTCGTATCATCGAAGAATTTAGACCTACTTACATTGCAGCCTGCTTTGACTTGCCAGAGCCGACCTACCGGCATGATGCCTACGCTGACTACAAGGGGACGCGTACCAAGACTGATGAAGCCCTCGTGATGCAGATCAAGCGGTCGTACGATATTTTTGCCGCCTTTGGTATCCCGGTCTTTGAGGTGGCGGGGTTTGAAGCAGACGATATGCTCGGCACGATAGCACATCAGATGAAGGAGCATAAAGCCATCGAAGTGGTGATAGCGTCAGGGGACATGGACACGCTCCAATGTGTCGACAAAAAGCGGGTGAAAGTGTATACCCTCAAAAAGGGTATCAACGACACGATTCTCTATGACGAGGCGGCGGTGCTCGAACGGTTTGGTTTTCCGCCCAAGCTTGTCCCAGACTACAAAGGACTCCGAGGGGACACCTCAGACAATATTCCGGGTATCCGTGGTATTGGAGAGAAGACGGCGAGTGATTTAATCCAGCAGTTTGGTAGCCTTGAGGCGATATACAAAGTCCTTAAAAAAGATCCTG